>CAXSEW010000205.1:0-7303 GCA_964236185.1 uncultured Nakamurella sp.
GGCCTTTCCGCTGGCTACGAACTGAGCCGTGAGGCAGATCCGGTGCGTGCCCTTGGTCAGCGACATCTTCACCGAGAAACCGTGCGTGCCAGTGGTTCCGGTTGCCCGGTTCACGTCCGGACGACTGACGGTGGTCCTCGCCCACTTGGTGACGGCCTTACCGTTGTCGGTGATGACGAAGGTGTTGGACGTGGTCGGCGCGGCCGGGTCCAGGGTCCAGCCGGTCACGCTGACGGTGTTGCCGGACGAGGTGACGGTGGCAGCCCCCTGCAGCTTGTTCATCAGCACGCCACGGGCGATCTGAGCCGCGTACACCTTGAGTGCCGGCGAGCAGCCGTATCCCTGGTAGCTGGCTCCGAGTGTCTGTGCGATGCAGTCCGCGCCGTGCTCGATGCCGTTGTAGCTCGACCTGTCGGCCGGGCGTCCCAGCAGGGCGTTGAAGGCCTGCACGGCATCCCACCAGCTACCGCCGAAAGCGCGGTACTGCAACACATGTGACCATTCGTGGATCATCACGTCGCGCAGATGCCTGATGGTCTGGCCGGAGGCGATGTCGACCCGCTTGCTCCAGGGGAGAGCCTGCCCGAGCGCACCGGTGGGGAGGGCCTTGAACTGCCAGGAGATGGTCCGCTTCGGGTCGATCGAGGCGGCGATGGCGGCGACGTCAGCCGCGGTGGCCATCCGGTAGGCCTCGAATGCGAAGCAGCCCAGCGAGGTGATCGAAGCGCCCGAACGCAGCCGGGTGTCGACGCAGATGACGTGCTTGCCCGGGCGCGGGGTGAAGGTGATCGAGAAGCCGTGGCCACCGGTGGCCGACTGAATGCGGTTGACATCGGCCCGCAGGACGGCGGCTGCGCGCCAGGCGACCGCTGTCACGCCGTCCACGGTCACCCGGACGCTGGTGCTCAGCGAGCGCGCGCCGCGATCGAGCGCCCATCCGGTCAGTACCACCGAGGAGCTGGTCGGATTGGTCACTGCGGACTCCAGCGAGCCGACCGGGCCGGGCACGGCGGCCGAGGCGGCCGACACGGGCGCGACCAGGACGAGCGCAAGCATTGCGGAGAGGAGGAGCAGGAGCTTGCGCATGTGAAAGATCCAGTCGACGGTGGGAGTGTTGGGGAGTGGTTGATCCCCTTGCATGAAGTTAACAGCGCGTTGCTACAAATACTCCGTTCGAGCATCGCATCACCCTCTAGAGGGTCTAAGTAAAGTAAGAATCAGCCAAAAAGGTGACTGATTGCGAGGTTGGCGATCGGCCTAACCGGCTGTGCTTGCCGGATGGCTGATAGTGATGGCGGCCCCTTACGAGCCTGCTGTGCTCCACACCGCTGCCTCGTAGGGCAGACTTCGGCCATGGAATACCGACTTCTCGGCAGCAGTGGCTGCGCCGTCTCCCGCCTCACCCTCGGCACCATGACCTTCGGCAGGGAGAGCTCGGAGGAGGTGTCGCACCACCAACTCGACGCCTTCGTCGAGGCCGGTGGCAATCTGGTGGATACCGCCGACGTCTACAGCACCGGCGTCTCCGAGGAGATCGTCGGTCGTTGGCTGGCTGCTCGGAAGGGCGACGTCGCGGAGAGCATCGTGCTGGCCACCAAGGGCCGCTTCCCGATGGGCGCGGCGCCCAACGACGTCGGGCTGTCCCGCCGCCATCTGCAACGTGCGCTCGATGCGTCGTTGGCCAGGCTCGGGGTGGACTGCATCGACCTCTACCAGGTGCATGCCTGGGATCCGCTCACCCCGATCGCCGAGACGCTGCGCGCGCTCGACTCCTTCGTCCGGGCCGGCAAGATCCGCTACATCGGGCTGTCCAACTTCACCGGCTGGCAGGTGCAGAAGGCGGTGGCGACAGCGGCCGCGCTCGGCCTGGAACTTCCGGTCACCCTGCAACCGCAGTACAACCTGCTGGTCCGTGAGCTGGAGTGGGAGATCGTCCCGTCCTGTCTGGACGCGGGGCTCGGCCTACTGCCGTGGTCACCACTGGGCGGTGGCTGGCTGACCGGTAAATACCGCCGCGAGGAGCGGCCGACCGGGGCGACCCGGCTCGGTGAGACCCCCAGCGCGGGCGTCGAGTCCTATGACCGGCGGTCCGTGCAGGAGCGGACCTGGGACGTGCTGGACGCTGTCCAGTCAGTGGCGGAAGGTCGCGGTGTCACCATGGCGCAGGTGGCGCTGGCCTGGCTCGCCGACCGACCGGCGGTGACGTCGGTGATCCTCGGTGCCCGAACGGGAGAGCAGTTGGCTGACAATCTGGGCGCGGCCGATCTGCACCTGGATTCGGCGGAGACCGCAGCATTGGATGCGGCCAGTGACCCGGCGGCTGCCGACTATCCCTACGGCGGCCCAGGGTCCCAGCAGCGCAGCCGGAAGATCGAGGGCGGCCGCTGACCTCGCCGACCGGTCGCCAGTCGGGCAGTGGTGTTGGATGAGGCGATGACGAGCCCTCAGGCAGACGAGCCGCACGACATCGCGGACACCCAGATGTTCCGCCGGTTCGTCGAGGAGGCACCGGCGGAACCACCGGCCCGTACCGGACCGAGCCGGCTCTGGGTGTGGCCGGGTCTGCTGATCCCGGTGATCGGCTCGATCGTCATCGTCGCCATCGTGCTGTCGCTGCTGCTGCGCTGACAGCCGGAAGCGGTTCACTCGGCGCTGGGAACCGACCCGGCCCACAACACCCGGTCCCGGCCCGCGCGTTTTGCTTCGTAGAGCGCAGCGTCGGCCGCATGGATGATGGCCTCGGCGTTGACGCCGTGTTCCGGGTACAGCGCGAGCCCGCCGGAGATGGTCGGGTTCGGTAGCTTCCGTCCTCTGATCTCCGTCTGCACTGCGGCCACCTGCGCGCGGATCTGCTCGGCTCGGGCGGTCAACACGGTCGGGTCGATATCGGCCATCAACACCAGGAACTCCTCGCCGCCGTAGCGGCACGGCAGATCGGTCGGCCGCAGTGAACTCTTGATGGCGTCCGCCACAGCCTTGAGCAGCTGATCGCCGGCGTCGTGGCCGTGCACGTCGTTGACCTGTTTGAAATGGTCCAGGTCCAACATGATCACCCCGAACGAACGACCGGAATTGTCGGTCAGGGCGATTTCCCGTTCGATCCACTCCTCGACGAATCGGCGATTCAACAGACCGGTCAACGGATCTCGCAGAGCCTGCAGTCGCAGGGTGTCACGCAGGTCCAGATTCGCCAGGGCCAGCGACGTCTGTTCGGCGACCGCAACGGCAAGCGACTGCTTGGCACCGGTCAGCTGCGCGGGCAGTGCGCTCCCACTCCGGGGGTCGATCAGGTGCAACAGCCCGATGGTGTTCCCGCGGGCGGACATCGGGACGCACAACGAATCTCCAGTGACCAGCGCGACGTGCCGACAGGAGAGTGCGGGGCTCTCCGCCCGGACCAGATGCGCCTGCCCGCGGCGCAGTGCCCAGCAGTCGGCCGGCCCGAGCACGTCGGCGCCGGGGTCGGCTCCCCAGTTGGACTTCCGCTCGAGCAGATTCCGTGACGACCGGTACACGTACACCGTGCCGGCCAGGCCACCGAAGAGACCCTCCAACGACTGGGCCAGCACCAGATACGCCTCGTCAGCGGTCTCGCTCGCCTGCAGCAGGTTGCCGAGCTCGGTCAGCCGGCCGACGTCCTGGTTGAACAGCTCGAGCTCCGCGGTCCGGGCGGTCACCCGTTCTTCCAGCTCCTCGCGGCTGCTCTCCAGCTCCTCGGCCAGCGCGTTGACGCCGAGGATGATCGCGTCCAGATCGTCGTTGCTCTCCGATCGCTTCCCGCGCACCCACAGGTCGCCGGCCGCGAGCCGGGTCAACAGGCCGATGATCTCGTCGATCCGGGCGTCAGCCACGTCGAGCGATCAGCCAGTCGAGCGCTTCCTGCTCCTGGGTGAACAACATCATCGGGATTCGACGACGCTGCCTCCGGATGAAGATGTTGGCGATCATCGTGCTCACCGCAGAGTCCACCAGCAGCGCCATGGCGGTCAGCTTGTCCAGTTCGTCGACCAGGTGCTTTCGTCCGGCCTTGTCAAGCTTCCCGGTCAGCCCTCGTACGTCCACCAGCAGTAGGGGTGGACCGGCAGTGAAACCCTGGCTGATCGAGGTGATCAGCTCGGCGCTTCGGAGGGTCAGCTCGGCGCCCGGGATCCATTCCACCCGGACGACTCCTGACAGCTCGTCCCACCGGGCGCGGAATGCTTCTTGGGGTGCATTCACCAGCTGGTCCTGACGTGGTGGGGACGACGGCTCGAGCTCCGCGCTGCTGCGAGCAGTATCGCAGGCGGCAAGGTTATGGCGCAGTCATTCAGTTACTATACCCGGCTCGAACGCTACTCTTCGTGATCGGTTTTCCGGATGGGCTCAGTGCCGGCGATGGTCCTGGATCGTCATCCTGGGACCGAATCTCGGCTTGACAGCCTGGCCGCTGACCTGGAGCAGACGCACCACCCGGTGGCGGTGGGGCCGCATCGGCTCGAGGTACTCGAGCATCTCGGCGTCGTCGATCGGCCGCCCGAGCATGCTCCAGCCGATCACCTTGCACAGGTGGTAGTCGCCCACCGACAGCGCATCGGCATCGCCGAGCGCCCGCTGGCCGACCTCGGCAGCCGTCCACTCCCCGACGCCGGGCACGGACATCAACCTCCGCTTGGCATCGGCGCAGCTCAATTGCGAGCAGCCCTCGAGGGAGACCGCGATCCGCGCACACGCCACGATGGTGCGTGAGCGTTTCGGATCGACGCCGGCCTGGTGGAAGTCCCACGAAGGAACGAAGCGCCACTGCTCGGCGGTCGGCGGCACCCGCATGCCGGCCGGCGCCGGTCCGGGCGGAACCGAACCGTGCCGGGTGACCAGCAGCCGCCAGGCACGCAGGGCCTCCTGCCCGGTGACCTTCTGCTCCAGGATGGCCGGCACCAGCGACTCCATCACCAGCCCGGTACGCGGGATGCGCAGCCCGGTGTGCCGGCGGTGGGCATCCATCAGCTTGGGATGTGCCGGCGCGAACGACGTGGCATCGTCGCTCTCGCCCAGCAGCGCACCCAGCCCCGCGGCCAGTTCTTCTGCCCCGGCGCCCCAGGCCTGGCACCGCACCCGGTACCGGTCGACCTGGGTCAGCCGGTAGGTCACCGGGCCGGACGACAGTCCCGACGCCCGCCAGACCGCGCCGGCAGCATCGGTCCGGTGGCACGGGTCGCCCGAGCCGTGGCGGAGCGGGGCCGTCGTCGACGCGAGGTCGACCGGCCGGGCTGATTCGTGCAGGAGCTCGAGCATGTCTCCAGCACTGTAAATCCTTTTGATCGAGCACTGTAGATCGAGCGGGCGACAGTGTGCCGTTTCCGGGCTGTGCATACCTGCGCACAGGCGGCGGTGGATCTGGGAAGCTGGGCAGCATGGCGGGCGGCGGCGGAACGAACGGCGGGGCGCGATGACGCTGGTCCTGCACCGCGCGGAGCGGTCCGACGCGTTGGCCACCGGTCTGGCCGAACTGCTGTCTGCGCCGCTGCCGGACGTGTTCGCCGAAGAGGTCGTGTCGGTACCCGCCCGCGGCGTGGAACGCTGGTTGGCGCAACAGCTTTCGATTCGACTGGGTCGCCGCGGCGGCCGCGGTGACGGCATCTGCGCCGGCGTGCGGTTCCCGTCCCCGACCGCCCTGATCAACGAGGTGATCAACGGCCCGGCCCGGAACACCGACCCGTGGGCCCCGGATGCGCTGGTCTGGCCGCTGCTCGAGGTGATCGACGAGTGCGCCGGTGAACCATGGTGCGACATGCTCGGCCGGCACCTCGGTGTCGGGGCGCCGGAGGTCGAGCGCGGGCACCGGCAGGGCCGCCGGTACGCGGTCGCCCGCCGGCTGGCCGGGCTGTTCAACGCCTACGCCACCAACCGCCCCCGGATGCTGCTGGACTGGTCGGCGCACCGCGACACCGACGGCCGGGGGGACACCGACGGCCGGGAGCAGCTGCTGCCACCGGATCTGCGTTGGCAGGCGGAGCTGTGGCGGAGGCTGGGGGACCGCATCGCGCTACCCGATCCGCTGACCCGCCGGGAGCGGGCCACCGCCGCGTTGCGGGAGAACCCGGCCGGCGTCGCGCTGCCGCCGCGGGTGTCGCTGTTCGGCCCGACCCGACTGGCGACAGGGCAGCTGGAAGTGCTCACCGCGCTGGGCGTACACCGCGACGTGCACCTGTGGCTGCCGCACCCGTCCCCGGAGCTGTGGCGCGCCCTGGATGGGCGAACCGCCAACTCCTCCCGCCGTGCCGACACCACCGTCACCGCCGCCCGACATCCGCTGCTCGCCTCCCTCGGCCGAGACGCGCGGGAGTTGCAGCTGATCCTGAACACCGCTGCCCATACCGACATCCACCATCCGCCGCTGGCCGGCGACGAGCCGGGCACCCTGCTGGCGGCCTTGCAGCGCGACATCGCCGACAACCGACGCAGCGATTCGGCACCCGACGGCGGAGCCGGGGCGCGACCGCTGCGGCCGGAGGACCGCAGCGTGCAGGTGCACGCCTGCCACGGCCCGGCCCGGCAGGTCGAGGTGCTGCGGGAGGTAATCGTCGGCCTGCTGGCCCAGGACCCGACGCTGGAGCCCCGCGACGTGCTGGTGATGTGCCCGGACATCGAGTCCTACGCGCCGCTGATCGCTGCCGCCTTCGGTCTCGCCGACGTGGTTCCCGAAGCGAAAGCCCACCCGGCGCACCGGCTCCGGGTCCGGCTGGCCGACCGCGCGCTGACCCAGACCAACCCGCTGCTGGCCGCCGTCGCCCGGCTGCTGGACCTGGCGGACGGGCGGGTCAGTGCCTCTCAGGTGCTCGATCTCGCCTCCTGGCCCCCGGTCCGGCGGCGGTTCGGCTTCGACGACGACCAGTTGGATCAACTGGCTCGGTGGGTGGCCCAGGCCGGCGTCCGCTGGGGTATCGACGGCCCGCACCGCAGTGGATTCGGCCTCCAACGGTTCGACCAGAACACCTGGCGGGTCGGCCTGGACCGGATCCTGCTGGGGGTGGCCATGGCGGACGAGGACGGGAATCGGCTCGGTCTGGCACTGCCGCTGGACGAGGTCGGCAGTGGCGATGCCGAACTGGCCGGCCGACTCGCCGAGCTGCTCGACCGGCTCGAATGGGTGCTGGACGCCCTGTCGGGAACGCGGCCGCTGCGTTACTGGCTCGACACCCTCAGCGCCGCCGTCGACCTGCTGACCGCGGTCGGTGCCGACGACGCCTGGCAGCAGGCGGAGGTGCGGCGCGAGTTCAGCGATGTCACCGAGGCCGCCGGCGCCCGCGCCGACCGGTCGGAACTG
>CAXSEW010000206.1:0-7298 GCA_964236185.1 uncultured Nakamurella sp.
GTTGCCGAGTACCGCCTGCCCTGCGAAGAACGCGACGAGGACGGCGACAAGTTCGACGATGAATACGGTGACGCCGAAGACGACGACCTTGGCCAGCAGGACCGGCCAGCGTTTCGGCACCGCGGCCAGGGTGCCTCGGATCGAACCGGTGGAGTACTCGCTGGACACCAGCAGGACCCCCAGGATGGCGACGATCAGTTGCGCCAGTTGGACTCCGGCGAGCGAGACCCCGGTGGAGTCGTCGCCGAACGGCTGTCCGCCGCCACGATCAGGGCTGGTCACGCTGCCCGATTTGACGGCCGCTGCGAGCACACCGATGCCGATGACCACCAGCGCCGAGGCCAGCAGGGTGATCATGATCGATCGGACCGATCTCATCTTGATCCACTCGGATTTCATCACCCGGGGAAACGTGACGGCCAGTGTGCTATCGATCGTACGGGTGGTCGGGGGTGTCGCGAGAATCGTCATGCTGCCTGCTCCTTGGAATGTCGTGAGGTGCCGTGGTACTGGACGGAATCGCTGGTGAGCTCCATGAAGGCGTCCTCCAGCGAGGCGCGCTGGGGGGTGAGTTCGAGCAGGGCGATACCGGCGGACGCGGCGCGCTCACCGATCTCGCGGGGGGTCACGCCGGTCACCTCGAGCCCGCCGTCGGTGTTCTCGGTGACTGAAACGCCGGCACCCAGCAACAGGCCGCGGAGGTCTGACCGGCGGTCGGTGCGCACCAGCACACTGTTGCTGGCGGACTGTGCCGTGAAGTCGGCCAGCGAGATGTCAGCGATCAACCTGCCCTGCCCGATGACGATCAGATGCTCAGCGGTGACAGCCATCTCGTTCATCAGATGGGAGGAGACGAAAACCGTTCGTCCCTCCGCCGCCAGTTCCTGCAGCAGATAGCGGATCCACCGGACGCCTTCCGGGTCGAGACCGTTGACCGGCTCGTCCAGCATGACGACTGCCGGGTCACCGAGTAGCGCAGCGGCGATGCCGAGCCGCTGGCCCATACCGAGGGAGAATGCGCCGGCCCGCTTGCGGGCCACTTCGGTCAGACCGACGAGATCCAGCACCTCGTCGACCCGCTTGTCCGAGATGCCTGTCGTAGCAGCTAATCCCAGCAGGTGATCACGCGCGGAACGACCCGGATGCACACCCTTCGCCTCGAGCAGAGCTCCGATCTCGTGCAGCGGGGCACGCTGGTCGGCCAGGGATCTGCCGTTGACCAGGGCGTGGCCGGTGCTCGGCCGGTCCAACCCCACGATCATGCGCATGGTGGTCGACTTCCCGGCGCCATTGGGACCGAGGAACCCGGTGACGATGCCCGGTCGGACGGTGAATTCGAGTGCGTCGACGGCGAGGGTGTCGCCGTAACGCTTGGACAGGTTCATAACTTCGATCATGGGTACAGCCAACGCGAGGCTCGGCCGATTGTCGTCGTCCAGCCGCAGACACTTGTCGCTACCGCAGACGCAGTACAACCCTGAGATGTCTCAGGGCGTGCCGGGTGCTACCAGGCCGGACTCGTAGGCCAGCACCACCAGGGCGGCCCGGTCCCGAGCGCCGAGCTTCAGCATCGCCCGATTGACGTGCGTCTTGGCGGTCAATGGCGAAACCACGAGCCGAGTTGCGATCTCGTCGTTCGAGAGTCCGCCGGCCACCAACGTGACCACCTGACGTTCCCGATCCGTCAGCGAGGCCAGTGCCTCCGGTTCGCGCCCGGTCCGTGACGGGCCGGCCAGGAACCGCGAGATCAAGCTACGGGTGGCCGCCGGGGAGAGCAGGGATTCGCCGCGGGCGACGAGCCGGATACCGTCGAGCAATTCGGTCGGCGCGACGCCCTTGCCCAGGAATCCACTGGCGCCGGCCCGCAGCGCGGCCGCGACGTGGTCGTCGATCTCGAACGTCGTGACGATCAGAATCCTGGTACTGGAACAGCCGGCGTCGGCGCAGATGGCCGTGGTCGCCGCGATGCCGTCCATCCCGGGCATCCGGATGTCCATCACCACGACGTCGGGTTGCAACTCCATCGCCAGCTTTACTGCCCGCTCCCCGTCAGCGGCCTCACCGACCACCTCCATGTCGGGTTCGCTTCCGATGATGGCGCGGAACCCGCCCCGGATCAGCGCCTGGTCGTCGGCGAGCAGCACCCGGATGGTCACCGGACCGCCGCCGTCGTCGGTAGTTCGGCGGCCACCCGGAAGCCGCCGCCGGCGGTGGGTCCGGTGCTCAATCGCCCACCGACGGCGGCGCAGCGTTCCCGCATCCCGGCCAGACCGTAGCCCGGCGGCGCAGTGGTCGACTTCTTCGTTCCGGATCCCGAATCGATGACCTGGACAGCCAGCGCGTCGTCGCCGAACTCCACGCTGACCGTGACCCGGCTGCCCGGCGCGTGCTTCTGCACGTTGGTCAACGCCTCCTGCACCAACCGGTAGGCCGCCTGGTCGACGGCCGGCGGCAGCTCCCGGCCGAGCCCGGATGCCGTCAACCGGATGTCCAGCCCGGCGGCTCGCAATGGATCGATCAGATCTGACAGCCGGGCCAGGCTGGGTGCCGGTTCGGTGGGATCGCCCTCGCCGGTGTCGCGCAGGACGCCCAGCACGGTGCCGAGCTCGTCCAGCACCTGTCCGGCGGCCTGCCGCACATGGCCCAGTGCCTGCTTCGCTGCGGTCGGATCCAACGACAGCAGGTGTTGCGCCACACCGGTTTGCACATTGACGACTGCCATGTGGTGGGCCAGCGAGTCGTGCAGGTCCCGCGCGATGCGCAGTCGCTCCTCCGCCACCCGCCGGGCCGCCTCGGATTCGCGGGTCCGCTCGGCCCGGTCGGCGCGTTCCACCAGCGCCGCCAGGTAGGCCCGGCGGTTGCGGACGGCGATGCCGGCCGCGCCGGCGAACAACGTCAGGATGACCAGGTTGACATTGTCGGCCCGCAAACCCAGCAGACCGGCGTTCAGCACCGCGCGGAACAGCAGCACCGCCGCCACCAGTCCGCAGGCGGTCAACGAAGTCCGGCGGGGTCGGTCCACCGCGACCGTCCAGACGGCCACCACCATGCAGGTCCCGGTGACACCGGCCTGCACATCGAGAATGAGCGCCACCAGGGTGGCCAGTGCCAGGACGCCCAGGACGACCAACGGCGCGCGGCGGCGGAACGCAACGACCGGCACGCAGAGGATGCCCAACAGCGCCGCCGCAAGCGTCAGCCGGTGTGAGGAGGCCTGCGGTCCATACAGCGCACCCGCGGTTCCGAACGCCACGACCACGACGCCGACACCGGCGTCCGCCAGCAACGGGTGCCGGCGCACCCAGCCGATCACTCCGTCGCGGCTCACAACGCCACGGTAGTGCCTGATGAGAGTTGCATCTGGGAACGATGCCAGGACTACGGCTTCCCTGCCGACGCGTCGTAGATGTCCGTGACGGACGCGGCCAGTCGGGCGTCGAATTCAGCGGGGGGCTGTTGGTCCGACAGACCCTCCAGCAGCGCCCGGGAAAAGCTGGCAATCATCGTCGAGTCCCTGGCCAGCAATCTGCAGGCGGTGCCGCGGTCATACCCTCCGGAGAGGGCCAGCACCCGTAGCACTCGGGGGTCGGCGGCCAACTCGGCGTAGAGGTCAGGCACGGTTGGAATGGTCAGCTTCACCATGATCAGGAGATCTTCGGGGAGTGTTTCCAATCGGGAATGCAAGGCATCGAGCAGCATTGTCTCGGCCTCCCCCTTGGAGCTGGAGGAAATGCTGACTTCCGGCTCCAGAATCGGCACCAGACCGGCGGCGGCGATGCGCACGCCGTACTCGATCTGCTGGTCGACGATGTCGGCCACCCCTCGCTGGTCTGCCTCATGGATCACCGACCGCATCTTGGTACCGAAAATGCGGTGCGCAGTGGCCCGCTCGAGCAGTTGGTCGAGTCCGTCGATCGGCTTCATCAGTTGGATGCCGTGCTGCTCGTCGGCCAGCCCCGCGTCCACCTTGAGGAACGGGACGATGTGCTTTTCATCCCACAGGTATCGAGCAGTCGGGACTCCCTGCATCTCACGGTCCATGGTCTGCTCGAAAAGAATCGCGCCCAGAATGCGGTCACCGTCGAAGGCAGGGCTGGTGACGATCCGGGTCCGCATCGTGTGCACGAGGTCGAACATCTCGTCGTCGGAGCTGTACCGCGCCTTGTCGATGCCGTATTCGGCGAGCGCCTTCGGCGTGCTGCCACCACTCTGATCCAGGGCCGCGAAGAAACCTTGCCCGCTGCGGATTTTCTCCAGCTGACTCGAGTCCATGTCATCATCCTGTCTGGCTGGAGGGTCGAAGGCTGATCAGGCTGTGCGCCGCTCCGGCTGGGCGATGCGATGCAAAGCCGACCGGTGCATTGCTGCGACCATCCTAAGGAGACCAGCCGGGACGTCCTGAGGCGCCGTAGGGCTACCGATCATCGCAGGGGATACTCCCAACACGTTCGCGGCAGGATGTGAGAATGTGGTCAGCATGACCATTCACGGGTGGACGCCGGGCCGCGCACGGTGAGCCGCTCCGCACAGGTACACGCACCCGCGGGCGGACTCTTCGCCCTGGTGGCCGACCCGCACCGGCACGGCGAACTGGACGGCTCGGGAACCGTCGGCGATGCCGTGGTCGGGCCGACTCGGCTGAGCACCGGCGACTCCTTCGGCATGAAGATGAGGATGTTCGGGCTGCCCTACAAGATCACCAGCAGGGCGGTCGGCGCGGCCGTCCTCGGCTGGCTCGGTTTCCCGAAGCGCGACAGCGCGGGCATCGAATCGACGTTGACGAAGCTTCAGCGGCGCTACCCCCGCGCGGTCGACCCGCGGTAGGGCCGTATCCAGGGGTGAATTGAGCACACTGTTCAAGTGGCGTTCACTCCCGACAGATGTTGATCAGTCGGCGGTGGGTGGGGTGACGTCGACGATCCAGGTGACACCGAAGCGGTCGGCCAGCATTCCGTAGAGCGGCGCGAACGCGACCGGCGCGAGCGGGGTGAGCACTGTTGCACCGGCGGCAAGTCTCTCCCATTGTATCTGGATCTCGTCGGTGTCCGTTCCGCGGAGGGCGATGTAGAAGGCGTTCTCGCCGCGGTCGAACGGCTTGGCGGTCTGCACGTCGTAGGCCATGACACGGAAGCCGTTGGGCGCTTCCACCTGGCCCCAGGCGACATTGTCGGCCTGGGCCGGGTCATCGAGCTGGTGGATGTCGGCGTAGGTCGCGATGACGGCTCGGCCGCCGAACACCGACTGGTAGAACTCGAGGGCTTCCCTGGCCTGGCCGGAGAAGTTGATGTGGGCGGTGGTGGTCACGCTCATGATGAGGCTCCTTGTCGTGGTTGGTCCGGGCGCATTCACGCTCGGCCTCACGGACGATTCATCCGGGGGGGTGTGGCCGGAATGCCCGGTCAGCTCAGCTGCCTGGCACAGTCCCTCCGCGCAGCGCGGGGAGGATGACGCCGTCGATGAGGGCGACCGAGAACTCGCGGGTGATGGGTTGTTGCTGAACGGCGACGCGGCAGATGCACATCATGGGGATGACCTGCGCGATCGTCGCCACATCTGCATCGGGGAAGTCGCCGCGGTCGACGGCCCGCTGGATGAGGGACCGACCGACGCCGATCCATGGTTCCAGTCCGGCGTCGGCGGTGACCCCGGCCAGGCGTGGATCTGTCCTGGACAACGGCACCAGTCCGCTCATCACGGCAATGCGCAGCTGCTGCTCCTGCAAGCTCTGCTCGACGATGGTGGCGATCAGGTCCCCACGCAGGGTGCCGGTGTCAGGCAGCGCTTCCGGCGCGGCATCGGCTTGGCTCATGTGCCGGACGGCATCGACCGCGAGGTCCGCCTTGGTCGACCACCGCCGATACAGCGTTGCTCGCGCTGCTTTCGCCCGAGCGGCGACGATGTCGATGGTCATCCCGTCATAGCCGACCTCGGCGAGAACCTGCAGCGCAGCGTCAAGGATTTGCGGGTTCCGGGTCGTGTCCAGCTTGCGGCCAGGTCGATTTCGTACGTCGATGGGGGGCCCGTCTGCCTGGTCCGCTTCCCGTCTGCCCATACCTCGACGATACAACGACATATCGATATAGACAAGTATCGTAACGGGATTTCACTTGGTACGGTGTCAACGACCGATCGTGAAAGGGGAACCGTGCGAACGTTCTCCATCCTTGACCGGCGCGAAGCGGTCGTCAGACGACACCATCTGCGTGGTGATGCGGTGGGGCCGGATGAGGTGGCCGCCTCGCTGATTGGTCTGCACGCAACGGATCCGGCGACGGTGTATCTGTCGGTGCTGGCCCGCAGTGCGCAGTCGAAGCTGGCCGACGTCGCCGCGGCGATGTACGACCGGAAAACCCTGGTGCGGTGGATGGCGATGCGTCGCACCCTGTTCGTCTTCCCAACGGCCGATGTGCCGCTGATCCAGGCCGCCGTGAGCACGCCGCTGGCCGCTGCGCTTCGCCGGCAGCTGGTGAGCCGGGTGCGACGCAACGGAACCGAACCTCCGATCGACGAGGACGTCGAGGCGTGGCTCACCGGCGTCGAAACCGACGTGCAGCACTCACTGCGGTTGCTGGGGTCGGCCACCGGTGCGCGGCTCGGGGCTGAAATGCCGACGCTCCGGACGATGATCTTTCCCGGGGCGCCGTCCGAGCGAGCGCAGCACCTCACCTCTCCGCTCCTGACGCTCATCGGAGCCCAGGGCCGCATCGTCCGCGGCGTCCCGACCGGCCCCTGGACCAGCCGGCACCACAGCTGGGAACCGGCCGAGCAGTGGTGGCCGGAGGGGCTGCCCCAACTCGACCGCGCGGCATCCCAACGGACCCTCGCCGTTCGCTGGCTCGAACGCTTCGGACCGGCCACCGTCGACGACCTGACATGGTGGACCGGCTGGAACAGGACAACCGTCCGGCAAGCCCTGAGCACGCTGCCGGTGGAACAGGTCGATCTGCACGGCGAACCCGGGATCGCCCTCCGCGATCAGGTCGACAGCGCAGGCACCCCGACCGAGGCACCGGCCGCGACGCTGCTCCCCTCACTCGATCCCACCCCGATGGGATGGAAACACCGGGACTGGTTCCTCGGCATCAACGCTGACCGGATCTTCGACGCCGCCGGGAACATCGGGCCCACCGTGTGGTGGAACGGCGAAATCATCGGC
Source organism: uncultured Nakamurella sp. (assembly GCA_964236185.1). Classification (GTDB taxonomy): domain Bacteria; phylum Actinomycetota; class Actinomycetes; order Mycobacteriales; family Nakamurellaceae; genus Nakamurella. The sequence goes on from CAXSEW010000206.1 coordinate 7,157, forward strand.
TCCTGGGCCGTTTCCGGCACCGGCGACATCCGCACCGTCCTCGCCGCCGACCGAGGCGCCGCCGCAGCCGCGGCAGTCGACACGGCAGCGGCCCGTCTGCACGACCGCCTGGACGGCGCGACTCTGACACCCGCCATCCGGA
>CAXSEW010000207.1:0-7275 GCA_964236185.1 uncultured Nakamurella sp.
CCACCATGCCGAGCAGCTCACCCAGACGTTCGGCGGTCCGCCGCTGGCTGCGTCGGACTGCATCGCGATGGTCGGGCGGGTGATCGGCACCGGGGACCCGCTGTTCGGTGGACTGCTGGCGGTGGTCGCCCGGTCACTCAGCGGCGGAACGGCCTGTTGGGTCACCACCACCTCCGCCCGGTCGCTGACGGCACGCTGATCAACCACGGCTCGGCGCCGCTGCCGCTGCGGTGACCGACGGGCCCGCGCGGAGCTGCGCTGCCCCGGTGGCCGGTGAATCGGCTGGCATAGGCGAAAATGATCCGGTGACCACGTCGACGACGAGCTGGGCGGCGCCGCTCGCTCGCGGACGGCTGGACGCCGCGGTGGCGGTGCCGGGCTCGAAATCGGTGACCAACCGCGCGTTGGTGCTGGCCGCGCAGGCGACCGGCCCGTCGACGATCGGCGACCCGCTGCGCAGTCGGGACACCCGGTTGATGGCCGCGGGTCTGGTCGCGCTGGGCATCTCGGTGGACCAGCAGGCAAGCGCCTGGACCGTGACGCCCGCCCCGCTGCGCGGCCCGGCGACCATCGACTGCGGCCTGGCCGGGACCGTCATGCGCTTCCTGCCGCCGCTCGCGGCGGGTGCGGTCGGCGACGTGCTGATGGACGGCGACACCTACGCCCGACTGCGGCCGATGACGACCATCCTGTCCGCGCTCCGCGAGCTGGGCGCACGCATCGACGGGGACGCGCTGCCGCTGGTGCTGCACGGCGACGGACTGCTGCCCGGCGGCACGGTTCGGATCGATGCCTCCGCGTCGTCCCAGTTCGTCTCCGGCCTGCTGCTGTCCGCGGCCGGCTACCGCGACGGGCTGACCCTGGTGCACACCGGCAAGCCGGTCCCGTCCATGCCGCACATCGAGATGACCGTCGAGATGCTGCGCGCCGTCGACGTGGTCGTCGACGACGGCGATGCCAACACCTGGCGGGTCCGGCCGGGACCGGTGTCGCCCTGGAATGCGACCGTGGAACCGGACCTGTCCAACGCGACGCCGTTCCTGGCCGCGGCCGCGGTGGCCGGCGGTACCGTGCGGATCCCGCACTGGCCGGCCGCCACCACCCAACCGGGCGACGTCATCCGGGAGATCCTGTCCCTGATGGGGGTCGAGGTCGACCTGACCGACGGGCTGCTGAGCGTCACCGGCACCGGCGCACTGACCGCGGTGGACCTGGACCTGCATGACGTCGGCGAACTGACCCCGACCATCGCCGCCATGGCGCTGTTCGCCGACGGGCCCGTCCGGCTCACCGGCATCGGCCACCTGCGCGGCCACGAGACCGACCGACTGGCCGCGCTGGCCGGGAACATCCGGGACGTCGGTGGCAGCGCGGACGAGACCGACGACGGGCTGGTGATCCGGCCGCAGCCGCTGACCGGCGGGATGTGGCCGGCCTGGGCCGACCACCGGATGGCCACCGCCGGGGCGATCATCGGACTGCGGGTCGCCGGCCTGCTGGTCGACGACATCGACAGCACCGCGAAGACGCTGCCGGGCTTCGACCGGATGTGGTCGGACATGCTGGGCGAGCCGGGAGATCGACGCTGAGCACTCTGGGCGAACGCTGGGACAACGACGACGTCCACGTGCGGCCCGGGCGCCGCTCCCGCCCGCGCACGAAAACCCGCCCCGCGCACGAGGATTCGACCTCGGGCATGGTGGTCACCGTCGATCGCGGCCGCTACACCTGCCTGGTGGACGCCGACACCGCCGACGCCCGCCCGGTGACCGCCATGCGCGCGCGGGAACTCGGCCGGCGGGCGATCGCCGTCGGTGACCAGGTGCAACTCGTCGGGGACATCTCCGGCGACTCCGACTCGCTGGCCCGCATCGTCCGGATCGCCGAGCGCCGCAGCGTGCTGCGTCGCTCCGCCGACGACACCGACCTCGCCGAACGCGTCCTGGTCGCCAACGCCGACCAGCTGGTCATCGTCACCGCGCTGGCAGATCCGTTACCCCGCACCGGTTTCATCGACCGCTGCCTGGTGGCCGCCTACACCGGGAACCTGGACCCGGTGCTGGTGCTGACCAAGGCCGACCTGGCCGACGCCGCTCCGCTGCTCGAGGCCTACCGGGACCTCGACCTGCCCATCGTGGTCACCCGGCGGTCGGCCGACCGCGTGCTCGACCCGGCCGGCGTCGATGCGGTCCGCGCCCGGCTCGACGGCCTGGTGTCTGTACTGGTCGGGCATTCGGGCGTCGGCAAGTCGACCCTGGTCAACGCGCTCGTTCCGGAGGCGTTGCGCGCCACCGGGTCCGTCACCGGCGTGGGGAAGGGTCGGCACACCTCGACCTCGGCGATCGCGTTGGCGCTGCCCGACGGCGGCTGGGTGATCGACACGCCAGGGGTGCGGTCCTTCGGGCTGGCCCACGTGACCGCCGACGACCTGCTCCAGACCTTCGACGACCTGCTGCCCGCCACCGTCGACTGCCCGCCGGGCTGCGATCACTCCGGACCCGACGGCGGACCGGACTCGACCGGTGTCGGGTGTGCGCTGGACGCGTTCGTGGCGGCCGGTGGCGCCCGGCCCGGCCGGCTGGCGTCCTTCCGGCGCCTGCTCGCCTCGCGGTCCGGGGCCGGCGACGACGACACCTCCCTGGACTGACCCGCTCTCGAGTTGTCCACAGGGCGGCAATCGATCCACATCGGCCCGACGCCGGTAGCCCTTCGACGTCCGGTCCGCCGACACTGCTCCGATGCCCGCCTTCTCGCTACCCGTCGTCGTCCGGACGGCGGCAGGTGAGATCGGCGTGGTGATCGACCTGCCGGCGCCGACCGCGATCGCGCAGGTGCTGCCCGATATCCGTCGATGCGCAGATTTGCCACCGGGCACACCGATCTATCTCGGGGCGGGCCTGGTGGAGGGTTCGCTGCTCTGCGGGCAGGCGCCGCTGCTGGCCGGCTGCGTGCTGACCACCGCTCCGGACGATGTCGTCCGCGAGGTCGGCCCGGTGGCGCTGTCCTGCGTGGCAGGCCCAGATGCCGGTGGGTCCGCCGTCCTCACGGCGGGCGGGGTGACCGTCGGCCGGGACCCGGCGTGCGACCTGGCTGCCGCCGACCCGGAGCTGTCCCGTCGGCATGCCTGCGTCCGCCCGTCCGGGACGGGGGTGACGGTCGTCGATCTCCAGTCGGTCAACGGCATCGGCGTCGACGGGGTGACGGTCCAGCGGGGAGTCGGCAGCGGCGGGGCATCGACCGAGGCGGTTTGCCAGGTGCCGGCGGGCGCGCTCCTGAGACTCGGCGGCAGCCTGTTCCGGGTCGGACTGGTGGCCGAGCAGCGCGTGCTGGTGACACCGGACGGCCAGGGACGGCTGGCCGTCTCCAGGCCGGCGCGGGTACTGCCCGGCTTCACCGCGCCGCTGGGCGATCCACCCGGGCCCGCCCCGCTCCGCTCCCGGCGCCCGATCCCGGTGCTGAGTGCCGCCGTGGGGGCGGTCGCCGGCGGCGCCATCGCCTGGGTGACCGGAATGTGGATGTTCCTCCTGCTGGCGGCTCTTGGCCCGGTGATGCTGGTGGCCGGCGCCATGTCCGACCGGGTCAGCGGTCGCCGCAGTCATCGGCGGATGGCCGCCGAGCACCGGCAGGAGGCGGAGCGGTACCGCCACGAACTCGACCGGGCGGTGGCGGCCGACCGGACCGACGCCTGGGACCGGTACCCCGACCCGGCCACCCTGGCCCGGCGGGTGCCAGGCGCCGGCGTCCGACTGTGGGAACGCCGCCGCCACGACGAGGACTTCCTGCGCCTGACGCTCGGCGTGGGCGTCCGGCCGGCCCGGCTTCCGGTGCCCGAGCCACCTCCGGTCGGTGAAGCGCCGATCACCGTCGACCTGGCCGAGGTCGGCGTGCTGGGACTGGCCGGCGACTGCCGCTCCTCGGCCAGATGGCTGCTGGCGCAACTGGTCTCCCTGCACTCGCCCGCCGATCTCCGGTTGTCCGTGTTCTCCGGTGACCCCGACCTCGCTGCCGTATCCGACCTCCCGCACGCCGCCGGCGATGGCGGTCCCGGGCTGATCACCTCCCTCGACCAGGCCGGTCCGGAGATCGACCGACTGCTGGCCGGTATCCATGGCCCGTCCCGCGGGCGTGGCAGTTCCGGTACCTCCGCGGCGCTCACCGTGGTCGTGCTGGACGACGCACATCGCTGGCGGCGGCTGGCGGGCATGGGTGAGCTGCTGGCGTCGGCTCGGGCTGGTCGTCGCGGTGGCGGCGGGGTCGTCGCCATCTGCCTGTCGCCGTCAGCCGAAGGCCTGCCGATGGAGTGCGCCGCCGTGGCCACCATCGGCCCGGGGCAGCTGCGCATCGCTTCGGTCGACGAGCTGGCCGACTGCGAACCGACCGGCGTCTCGGCACCGTACTTCCAGGACCTCACCAGGGCGCTGACGCCGCTGTTCGACCGGGACGCCGCCGGCGGCGGCCTGCCGGGCCGGGTGTTGCTGTCCGAGCTGATCACCGGTGACGTCTCCGCCCACCTGACCCTGGCCTGGCGGTCGCCCTCGATGACCGCCGTGCTGGGCATGGCCGCAGCCGGCCCGCTGCACATCGATCTGGAACGGGACGGGCCGCACGCGCTGATCGCCGGCACCACCGGCGCCGGGAAGTCCGAGCTGCTGCAGACCCTGGTGACCGGACTGGCGCTGGCGGCTCCGCCCGAGCGCACGTCGTTCCTGCTGGTGGACTACAAGGGCGGCGCCGCGTTCGGCCGGCTGGCCGACCTACCGCACACCACCGCGGTGGTGACGGACCTGGACCCGGCCACCGCCGCCCGGGCACTGATCGGGCTGCGGGCCGAAGTCCGCCGGCGCGAGCAAGTGCTGGCCGCCGCCGGGGTGCCGGACCTGGCCGTCCTACGGCGCGTCGGGCGGGCGGGCGTGCCGCCGTCGCTGGTCATCGTGGTGGACGAGTACGCGACCTTGGGCGCCGAGCTACCCGACTTCCTCACCGGTCTGTTGGACATCGCCCAACGCGGTCGCTCACTCGGCCTGCACCTGGTGCTCGCCACCCAGCGTCCGGCCGGCGTGCTGAGCCCCGCGATGAAGGCCAACATCGCGCTGCGCATCTGTCTGCGGGTGGAGGACGACGCCGATTCCGTCGACGTGCTGGACACCGGTGATGCTGCCGGGCTGAGCCCGGCGCACCCCGGCCGCGCACTGCTGCGGAGGGAACGCGGCACGGTGACGCTGTTCCAGGTGGCGACCGTGTCGGTGCCGGCCGACCGTGGCCACCGGGTGCGGCGCAGGAATGTCGGGAGCGCTGACGGCGTCCCGCCGCCGGCTGGCCGACCGGATGCGGACCTGGTCGTCCAGGCAGCGCGGGCGGCAGCGCCGGGCGATCGGCCACCGCCGCCGTGGCTGCCCGTACTGCCGACGGACTACCCGCCGCCGTCCGACGACGTCCTGGGCCTGATCGACGAGCCAACGCAACAGCGGCAACGGCCGTGGCGTGCGGCGGCGGGATCGATCCTGGTGGTGGGCCCGCCCGCTTCCGGGCGCAGCAGCTTCCTGCGCCGGGTCGGTTGGTCCGCCGCAACCGACGGCGCCGACCTGCTGGTGGTGGACACCGGCGGCGAACTGGCCGATCTGGCCACCTGGGCTGCGGTGTGCAGCCACCTCGACGGCCGGGATCCAGCGTTGGTGCAGCGGTTGGTCCGGCGGGTGATGGACGAGCTCCGCAACCGGGCGAACCGGCCGGGACCACCGCTGGTGGTACTGCTCGACGACTGGGACATCCTGGGCCGGGAGCTGGACGCACTCGATTTCGGGGTCAGCACCGCAGCGGTCGCCGAAGCGGCGGCCCACGGCCTGCCGCTGGCGGTGCGGGTGGTCGTCGCCGGCGATCTGCGGCTGCAGCACCACCGCATGGCCGGCAGTTTCGGCGGGCTGTTACGACTGGGTGTCGACCACCGCGGCGAGATCGCCCCACGGACGGCCGGCCGAGGCCTGTGGGAGGGCTCCGCGGTGCAGTGCGCGCACTCGCCGGCCGATCCGGTAGGGCCGGGCGCGCGCGTCGACGGGCCGCGCACCGGGATCGTCGTCCGGCCGCTTCCTGCGGAGGTGATGGTGACCCAGCTGCCGGCGGCACGCCCCGGCGCGATCCCGATCGGGGTCGGTGGCGACGAGGCCGCGCCGGTCTGCCTGGACCTTCGCGGACCGGGCGGCGGGCTGCTGGTCGCCGGCGCACGCCGCAGCGGGGTCACCGGAACGTTGGACGTCCTCGCCCTCGGCGCTGCCGCTGCCGGCATCCGGGTGCTCCGCGGCTGCCTGCGGCCGGCCACCGCTCTACCCGGCGTGCGCGACGTCGACCTGCGACGCGGGACGGCGGAGCTGGTCGATCTGCTGGTCGACCACGAGGGTCCGCTACTGCTGGTGGTCGACGAGGTGGAGTCCTGGCGCGACATCGATGCCGGCTTGCTGGAACGGTTCCTTTCCGCCGTCGGCAGCGGCCAGCACCTGGCGCTGGGCTGCCGGTTGGACCGGGCGCTGCGCTCCCTGCGCGGACCCGTCGCCGAGGTCGCGGCGCTGCGCACCGGCGTCCTGCTCGGCGCGGACGCTTCGGACGGAGCGCTGCTGGGCACCGTCATCCCCCGGCGGCGCGGCCCCGGTGCGCCCGGTCGCGGGCACCTGGTGATCGACGGCGTCGCGCAGGTGCTGCAGGTCGCACAGGCGTCGGGAACCGTGGCTGCATCGGGCGAGTTCGAGTCTGTACCCGGGGGTCGTCGGAATGGTGGCTCGGGAGCCGGGAACAGCGGTACCCCGGCGAGCAACCGCACGGTCGGCTCGGACGTCTGATGACCAGTGTCGTCCTGCGCCCTGAGCAGATTCTGGTCACGGACCACCGCCGCACCACCTGTCTCTTCCTCCACGGATGTCAGTACGCGACCCCGGAACTTCGGGGCCCACCAGCATTGGACGGTTCACATGCAGTTCGCTCGATCCAGCACCCGCGGCTCCGGCCCGGCCCGGCTCGGCCGCCTCGCGGCCCTGCTGGTGGCGGTCGGTGTCGCCGGTACGGCCTGCACCGCTTCCGGATCGTCGGCGCCGCAGACGGTGACGGTCGGTTCGACCGTGGCCGACGCTGCGACCACCAGCGCCGCCGGCGCCGCCGCCACCAGCGCCGCCGGCGTCAGCGGCTCCGGGGCCATCGGCACGGTCGGGTCGGCTGCGGCCGGCGCGCCAGCTGCCAGCGGCGGCGCGCCCAGCTCGGGCGCCGCGGTGTCCGGCGCAGTGTCCAGCGCAC
>CAXSEW010000208.1:0-7245 GCA_964236185.1 uncultured Nakamurella sp.
GCCAGCGGGACCGCACCGCACCACTCCGGCTCGCACCCCGTCAGAGAACCAGTTTCCCCGACGGTCAACCACCTCAACCTTCCTGGTCCCGACCTGGGCGGTCGTGCGCCAGGGTCAGGTGAGGCCCTGAACTTGCTGTCGGAAGGGTTGGCGGAGTTCGTGCAGGGATCGATCGGGCCAGCTCGTCCCCGGATATCGGGGGCTCGCCGGGTCTGGCCGGTGGCCGGGACGGGGCGAGGTCCGCCGGCCAGCTCCCGCCTCTTGTGGGCCAGTCCAGCGGGGACCGGCTCCCCTCTTCGGCCAATGCGGCCAGGTCGCCGGGCATCACGCAGGTGGCGTGCCAGGTCCGCCAGTGCGCGGGATCCGGGTAGGTGGCGCCGATCAGCTCGTCGAGCAGGGAGCGCGACCAGGCCGCCTCGGCTTCGACGAACGCTGCGGTGTCGTCGTTCTCGACAGCAGGGCGCCCGTGGTCGTTACCGGTCGGCGACCGGGAAGGATTCCAGCTCCGTCTGCAGAGCCGCCAGTTCGAACGCCAGTTGGTCCGCGCGCGCCTGGGTACTGCGGCGATGATCCTCGAGCAGCGACTGGACGAGCGCGGACAACTTCGGTTCGCCCAGGGATTCGACGATCTCCCACACCCGGGACGGCGGGACCGGCGTGGGACGGACCGCCACCTTCGCCCCGATCCGGGCCTCGATGCGCCAGGTCACCGTCTCGTCGCCGGACGTGCTGATCGTGATGGTGACCGGTGGGCGCTTCGCGCGGGGCGACCCGGTCGACCGCTTGGCGGCGGGCCGGGCCGGATCGCCCTCGGGTGAGCTCGGCATCGCCGTCGGCGCCTTGGCCGCGGAGACCAGGCTCGCGACAGCGCGGGCCGGGGCCGGGAACAGTTCCTCCTCGGGGCTGTCGACGGCCGGTTCGCCGGATCCCGGCCGAGATCGAGCCGGCCGGTTTGTCGGTCCGGGGCCGACGCCCGGGGCGCTCCGGCGCATCGGCGCACCCAACAGGTCGGCAGGCGCAAACGGCAGCACGTCCTTGGCTCCGTTGACCGGCACCTCGACCTGGAGGTATTCGTCGCCGTCGGTGGCCGGGTCGCCGATGCTCCGCACCCGTCCGGTCACCCCTTCCGGGAATTGGGCGGACGGTGCGATGCCCACCCGGACGATCTTGCCGCCGGCCAGCGCCCGGCGGAGTTGGTCGATGTCGGGCGGTGCGGGACGGGCAGGCCGACGTGGTGGCATGTGCGGTCCTTCTGCTAGGTGGGGCCGCTGCCGGGATGGCATCGTGCGTCCGATACTGCCAGCCCGCACCGACAGTCAGCCCCGCGACTCCACGGGTATGACTGCCGGTGCTGGCTTGGTCATACCGGCGGCGGATCTACAGACACCGAACCGCGCGGCGCAGGTCAGCCCAGCTGGGCCGCTGCGGCCTTGGCCGCGGCCGGCAGCGCTTCGGCGATCTGCTCGATCGCCTTCTCGTCGTGCGCGGCCGAGACGAACCAGGCCTCGTACGCCGACGGCGGCAGGTACACGCCGGCGTCGAGCATGGAGTGGAAGAACGCCGCGAACGCCACCGTGTGCTGCCGGCGGGCGTCGTCGTAGTTGCGCACCTCGCCGCCGGCGAAGAAGATCGAGAACAGGTTGCCGGCCCGCTGGAGTCGGTGCGGGACCCCGGCGTCGTTGAGCGCTGCCGACGCCAGATCGCCCACGGTCATTGCCGTCTCGTCCAGATGTCGGTACACGGCGTCGTCGCAGCCCCGAAGGTTCGCCAGCCCCGCCGCCGTGGCGATCGGGTTCCCGGACAGGGTGCCGGCCTGGTAGACCGGGCCCAGCGGCGCCAGCATGCTCATCACGTCGGCGCGACCACCGAAGGCGCCCACCGGCAGTCCGCCGCCGATGACCTTGCCGAAGGTGAGCAGATCCGGCTGCCAGCCCTCGATCTCGCCGTCGAGCCCCCACATCCCTGACCGGCTGAGCCGGAATCCGGTCATCACCTCGTCGGAGATCAGCAGAGCGCCATTGTCGTGGGCGATCCGCGCCAGCGCGGCGTTGAAGCCGGGTAGCGGCGGCACCACGCCCATGTTCGCCGCGGCGGCCTCGGTGATGATGGCCGCGATCCGGCCCGGCTCGGCTGCGAATACCGCCTCCACCGCGGTGATGTCGTTGTAGGGCAGCACCATCACCTCCGCGGTGGTGGCCGCGGTGACGCCCGCCGAATCGGGCAGCGCGAAGGTGGCGACCCCGGAACCGGCGGAGGCGAGCAGTGCGTCGACGTGCCCGTGATAGCAGCCAGCGAACTTGACGATCTTGGGCCGGCCGGTGAATCCGCGAGCCAGCCGGATCGCCGACATGGTGGCCTCGGTGCCGGAGGAGACCAACCGGACCTGCTGCACCGGTGCGACTCTGGCCACGATCTCTTCGGCGAGGGCGACCTCGCCGGCGCCCGGCGTGCCGAACGACAGACCCTTGTCCACCGCGCTGCGGACGGCCTCGATGACGGCCGGGTGCGAGTGACCCAGGATCATCGGCCCCCAGGAGCCGACCAGGTCGACGTAGCTGCGGCCGTCGGCATCGGTGATGTACGCGCCCCGACCGGACACCATGAACCTGGGCGTGCCGCCCACTGACCGGAAGGCGCGCACCGGCGAGTTCACCCCGCCCGGCGTGACCTTCGAGGCCCGCGCGAACAGTTCGGCGGACAGCGGTACGTCCGCTTCGTCGAAGTGGTCGTTGGAAACTGAATTCATACTCACATTCCCTTGCTCAGCGTCGTGGCGACCTCGGTCGCCCAGTAGGTCAGGATGATCGAGGCTCCGGCCCGCCGGATCGACGTCAGCGTCTCCAGCACTGCCCGGTCCCGGTCGATCCAGCCGTGCTGCGCGGCCGCCTCCACCATCGCGTATTCGCCCGATACCTGATACGCGGCAACGGGGATGTCAACGGCCGCCGCCGTGTCGGCCAGGATGTCGAGGTAGCTCATCGCCGGTTTCACCATGATCAGGTCGGCCCCCTCGGCGACGTCCAGGGCCACTTCGCGGGCGCCTTCCCGTCGATTGGCCGGGTCCTGCTGGTAGCTCCGACGGTCGCCGATCAACGCGGAGTCGACCGCCTCCCGGAACGGCCCGTAGAAGGCGGAGGCGTATTTGGCGGCGTAGGCGAAGATTCCGGTCTCGACGTCGCCGCTGTCGTCCAGTGTCCGGCGGACCACCCCAACCTGGCCATCCATCATGCCGGAGGTGCCGAGCAGATCCGCCCCGGCCGCCGCCTGCGCCAGTGCCATCTCGGCGTAGCGGACCAATGTCGCGTCGTTGTCGACGGCGCCGCGCGCGTCGAGCACGCCGCAGTGGCCGTGGTCGGTGAACTCGTCCAGGCACAGGTCGGCCATCAGCACCGTCGCGTCGCCGACCTCGGCCTTGAGGTCGGCCAGTGCAACATTGAGGATGCCGTGGGAATCGGTGGCGGCAGTGCCGACGGCGTCCCGCTCGGCGGGGATGCCGAAGATCATCAGGCCGCCCACCCCCGCCGACACAGCCTCCACCGCAGCAGCTTTGAGCGAGTCGCGGGTGTGCTGCAGCACGCCGGGCATGGAGCCCAGCGGCGACGGCTCGGTCAACGACTCCTTGACGAACATGGGCAGCACCAGATCACCAGGGTGCAGGCGGGTTTCGGCCACCAACCGACGAAGGGCCGGCGTCCGGCGCAGGCGCCGGGGCCGAGCGGCCGGGTAGGCGGCCGGGGCGGCGTGAGCGGGAAGGGAGTGCGGAGTGGACGGCATGGGTCACGACTTCCTGGAGATGCTGGCGGCGTACCGGGTGAGTCCCGACACGAGGGCGGCGTCGGTGGGTTCGGCGGCGGTGTAGGCGATGTGCAATCCCGCCTCGGCCGCGGCGGCGGCAGTAGAGCCGCCGATTGCGGCGAACACGGTGCCAGGAGCGATCGGCACCGCGCCCAGCGCGCGCACCGTGCTCGGCGAGGTCAGCAGTACCGCCTGATACCTGCCGGCGGCCAGGCCTGCGGCGACGGCTCCGGCCGGCGGGTTGATCACCGTCCGGTAGGCGACGACGGGAAGGACGGCAAACCCGGCAGCTGACAAGCGATCTCGCAGGGTGTGTCCGGCGATTTCCGACTGCGGCAGCAGTACCGACTCGCCTGGGCGGCCGGTCGGCCAGGCGGCGGCCAGCGCCGCGGCGGAACCGGCGCCGGTCGGTACGAGGTCGACCGGAAGGCCGGCACTGCGTACCGCATCGGCGGTGGCCGGACCGACGGCGGCCACCCTGGTGTCGGCCGGGACGGCAGGGGACAGGCTGAGCTGGCAGGCCCGGCCAACCACCGCCTCGACGGCGTTGACCGAGGTGAAGCCGACCCAGTCGAAGTCGCCGCCGGTCAGGCCCAGCACCGCCAGGTCCAGCGCCCCGGCGTCCGCCGGCGACTCGATCGAGATGAACGGAACAGCTTCCACCGCGGCACCTTCGGCTTCCAGGAGCGCCGTCAGCGAGGAGCTGCGCCCGGGCGGCCGCGGCACCAGCACCCGCCATCCGCTCAACGCGGTCATCTCCCGGCGGCCAGCAGCCCGGCCGCACCTCGTCCGATCAACTCGGCGGCCAGCTGCCGGCCGAGCTCGTCCGGGGCGTCCGAGCTGCCGGTGGCGGCCCCGCGCACTTCCGCGCTGCCGTCGACGGCAATCACCGCACCGGTGAGGGTGACCGACCCTCCATCCACGGTGGCGAATGCACCGACCGGAGCAGTGCAACCGGCCTCCAGGGCACTGAGCAGACTGCGCTCCGCCGTGACGGCCGCTCGCGTCGCCGGATCATCCACTTCGTGCACTGCGTCGGCATACCAGGAGCCGGATATGTCGTCGGACCTGGTCTCCACTGCCAGGGCACCCTGGGCGGGCGCCGGCAGCATGACCTCCGGCGGTAACCGCTGGGTGATGACCTCGCTGCGGCCGAGCCGCGCCAACCCGGCCGCAGCCAGCACGACCGCGTCCAGCGAGCCGGTGGCCACCAGGCCGAGTCGGGTGTCCACATTGCCGCGGATCGCCTGCACCACGAGGTCCGGCCGCACCCGCAGCAGTTGGGCGGCGCGGCGCGGCGAACCGGTGCCGACACGAGCCCCGCGCGGCAGGGTGTCCAGCGTCAGCCCGTCGCGAGCACAGAGCGCGTCCGCCGGATCCTCCCGCACGGGGATGGCGCCGAGCGCGATGCCGGGGAACGGCGCCGTCGGCAGGTCCTTCAGCGAGTGCACGATGACGTCGACGTCGCCGGCGAGCAGCCGGGAGCGAACCTCGAGCACGAAGACGCCGGTCCCGCCGATCATCGCGAGCGGGCCCTGGTTGACGTCACCGACGGTGCGGATGCGTCTGAGTTCGGCGCTGCCACCGGCGATGTCGGCGATCTGGTTGCCGATCGCCCCGGACTGCGCGAGCGCCAGTGCACTGCCCCGCGTGCCGATCCGGAGTTGCCGGCTCACCGAGCTAGTGATCACCGGGCAGCCGAATGCCGGATGCGACCAGCAGCCCTGGATCGACGTCGGTGCCCTGCCAGTCCAGCGCGGAGTCCTGCCCGCCGGTGGTTGGCTTGACGCCGCGCTGATTGGTGCAGCAGCCGACGGCACAGAAATTCGGACGCGGCGGCAGTCCGGTGGGCGAGACCCGCTGCGGCGCATCAATATCCGGGATCAGCCGTTCGATCAGCAGGTCGGCCAGCGCGGCGACGAACCGGGCATCGGTGCCCGGGGTGGCGACCCGGCGGAACCACAGTCCGCGCTCGCCGGCGGTTTCCAGCGCCTCGTTGTCCAGATCCCAGACCACTTCGACGTGGTCGGACACGAAGCCGATCGGCACCACCACGACACCCCTGCGCCCGGCAGCGGCGAGATCGGTGATCACGGCGTTGATGTCGGGTTCCAGCCACGGCATCGACGGCGGCCCGGAGCGCGACTGGTACGCGAGTTGCCAGGAAATCGAACCAGCATTGCCCACAGAGGCCAGAACCTCTGGTATCGCGGCGGTGACACCGGCGATCACCGCCCGGCAGACGGCGAGATGCTGGTCGACGTAGGCGCCGTTGGCATCGTGGTCGCCCAGCGTCGCCGACCCGGAGGCGGCGGCCATGGTGCTCGGGATGGAGTGCGTGGTGAAGACGATCTCCACGTCGGCCGGTGCCAGCCCGGCGGTCAGTGCCTCCCGGAGCGCGGCCACGGTGTCGTCGACGAAGGGATCCACGAAGCCGGCCTGGTCGTAGTAGGGCCGCACCTTGTCGATCCGCACCCTGCCCACCAGCGAAGTCGAGGCCAGTGCCAGGCCGAAGTCCTCCCGGTACTGCCGGCACGACGAATACGACGAGTAGGCAGAGGTGGCGATGCCCAGCAGTCGCACCTGCCCGGCGTCGGCCGCGTCGGTGATGACGTCGGCCAGGAACGGATTCCAGTTGCGGTTGCCCCACAGCACCGGCACCGCGATGCCGCGGGCGGACAGCTCCGCCTCCAGAGCTGCTCGCAGGCGCCGGTTCTGCTCGTTGATCGGCGAGCTGCCGCCGAGGGCCTGGTAGTGGTGGGACACCTCGACCAGCCGCTCGTCAGGGATACCGCGACCCCGGGTCACGTTGCGCAGGAACGGCATCACATCCTCGGGGCCTTCCGGCCCGCCGAAACCGGCCAGCAGCACGGCGTCGTAGCCGGGCTCACTCGCCCGAACGGTCAAAGGCGTTGCCACCGATGACGTCTGAACAGTGGGAACGGTCACCTGAGCACCTCGACAACCCCGGCCTCGTCGATCCGGTGACCGGAGAAGAACGGAACCTCCTCGCGCACATGCATCCGCGCGCCCGAGGCGCGCAGGTGGCGCATCAGGTCGACGGTGTCGTGCAACTCGTCGGCCTCGAGAGCGAGGAGCCACTCGTAGTCACCGAGCGCGAAGGCGGCGACGGTGTTCGACAGCACCTGGTCGTACTCGCGACCCATTGTGCCGTGCTCGACCAACATGCCGCGGCGCTCCTGCTCGGGTAGCAGGTACCACTCGTAGGACCGGACGAACGGGTACACCGTCGCCCACTGCTTCGGCGCCATCCCGGCAAGGAAAGCCGGAATGTGACCCCGGTTGAACTCGGCGGGCCGGTGCAGCCCCATCGCCGACCAGGTCGGACGCAGGCTCCGCCCGACGGCCGTCCGGCGCAGGGCGCGGGCAGCGGCCTGCAACGCCTCCGCGGTGGCGGCGTGCCACCAGACCATGATGTCGGCGTCGGAT
>CAXSEW010000209.1:0-7243 GCA_964236185.1 uncultured Nakamurella sp.
AGGTCTCTGCTCCAGAGTGCCGTGCCCGAGCGGGACAACGGCACAACCGACGCTGGTGCCCGCGGACGGCGGCAAGGTCAGCTGCGGCTGGCGATGGACTGCGCGACCGCGAAGCACTCCCGGAGCAGCCCGTCGGCAGGGCGGTTGGCGCAGCGGCGCTCGTAGGCCATCATGACCACCCGCGGTACCCAGTCGTGGGCGGTGCTGGTGTTGCCGTTGATCGCGAGCATGGCGTCGATCTCGGCCCGGACCTTCTCCTCGGCCGTCGACAACACGCGGGATTTCCTGCTGGTGGTACCGGGGGTGCCCATTGTCTTCCTTCGTCGTCATATCTGCCTCGATTGGTTGCCCGGCGCGAACGCAGCAGGAATCGACGTCGAGCGTTGCCCGTGCGCTCCGTCGCCAACGAACGTCAACCGTACGAAGCAGTGGTCCATTCCGCTGCATCGACCGATCCGGTGTCCGAAGTGTCACACCCGGTCGCGGCGGTCGGTCAGCAGCTGGGGCAGATCGATGCCGTGACGCAGAAAACGGTCGGCATGCGGCGGATAACCCTGCGCCCGCACCAGATCGCCATCCTCGGTGGTGGTGAAGATGTCCGCGACTTCCACCACGCCGGCCTCGACACGCCCTGGTAGCGCCACGATTTCACGCAGCTTTCGGTGCCCGTCCGGGTCGATGCCCAATTGCACCACCAGGTCGACCGAGGTGGCCACGGTGGGCACCACGAACCCGGCGGTGACGTTCTCACCGGCGAGCAGGGGCAGCGTGCACAGCTTGGTGACGGCCTCCCGCGCCGAGTTGGCGTGGATGCTGCACATCCCGGGAAGCCCTGAATTCAAGGCGATGAGCAGATCCAGCGACTCCTCCTGACGGACCTCCCCCACGATGATCCGGGACGGGCGCATTCGCAGCGCCTCCTTGATCAGTCGCCGGAGCCGGATCTCCCCGTGCCCCTCCAGGTTCGGCTGCCGGGTCTGCATCGCCACGATGTCGGGCAGGTTCGGCCGCAGCTCGAACACCTCTTCGCAGCTGATCACCCGTTCGCGCGGCGGGATCGAGTTGATCAACGTGTTGAGCAGGGTCGTCTTCCCGGCCTGAGTGCCACCGGCCACGATGATGTTGAGCCCGGCGACGACAGCGGCCTCAAGGAAGCGGGCGGCGTGCGCCGTCATCGACCCGCGGGCCACCAGATCCTCCAGGCCGTTCGCGGCCACCACGAACTTCCGGATGTTGAGCGACAGGTGCTCGCGGGCGATGTCCGGGATGACGGCATGCAGCCGGGAGCCGTCGGGCAGCAGCGCGTCCACGAACGGTGACGACAGATCGAGCCGGCGGCCCGACGGCTTGAGCATCCGTTCCACCAGGTCACGCACTTCGCCGGGGGTGAGCACCGTGGTGGTCAGCTCGGACAGTCCGTTGCGGGCGACGAAGACCTTGCCCGGCTGGTTGATCCAGATTTCCTCGATCTCGCGGTCGTCCATGTACCGCTGCAGCGGGCCGAGCCCGGCGAGTGAGTCGAAGACGAACCGGGCGGCGCCTGGCCGGTCCGCCAGCGGCGGCAGCGAAGAGGTCGGTACGCGCTCCTCGTAGTGGGTGATGACTTCGTCGATCAGCGCCCGGGCCGATCGCTGGTCGGTGATCGGATCGACGCCACGACGGCGGATGAGCTCCCGCACCTCGTCGTGGATGTGTTCGGTGGCAGTTGCCACAGTTTGCCCCCTCGGTGCGCTTCTCGCGCCCCGGTCCGGCGGGGCGGTGATCTGCGCAGGTTATCGTTCCTGGCCCCGAGCCCGAGGCTTCATCAACAAGTTGGCGCCGGCGCCAGAGCTTCGCGCGCAGCCCGCAGCTGATGGGGGATGAGCGGTGATCCTCCACCTGGCAAGCTCCGCCGTGACCTGGCAATGCCCGCAGGCACTGCCAGGACCGGGCAGACCTTGCCAGGACGCGGCACCGTCTGGACCCCGTCACGACGCATAGCCCTACGTCACGCGTGGTTGGCTGGGAGCTCGCCGGAACCGTTTCGGCGTGCTCGGTTGTTGTCCCCGATCAGGAGGTGGTGACCGTGCACCCATCGGCACCGATGGGCGGAGCGTCGATGGCGGCGCTGCGCGCCATGCACCGCGACGACTCCGTCAAGAACCAGACGCTCACCCCGGGCATCGCCCGGCGCATTCTGGCCTTCGCCCGGCCCTATCGGCGGGAGTTGACCTTCTTCCTGGCGGTGACGGTCTTCTCGTCCGTCATCGCAGTGGCGACGCCGCTGCTGGCCGGCGCGGTGGTGAACCAGATCAGCAGTAGGGGGTCGACCCGCACGGTGGTGGTGCTGGCGGCGGTCATCGCGCTGCTGGCCGTCGTCGACACCGGTAATTCGCTGATCTCCCGCTACTTCTCCTCCCGCATCGGCGAGGGGCTGATCTACGACATGCGCAGCAAGGTGTTCGACCACGTGCAGCGGATGTCGCTGTCGTTCTTCACCCGCACCCAGACCGGCGCCCTGGTGAGTCGACTGAACAACGACGTCATCGGCGCCCAGCAGGCGTTCACCTCGACGCTGTCGGGCGTGGTGTCCAACGTCATCGGGCTGGTCCTCACCGCGGGCGTGATGTTCAGCCTGTCCTGGCAGGTGACGGTGCTCTCGCTGATCCTCTTGCCGATCTTCGTGCTGCCGGCCAGAGCTTTCGGTCGCAAACTGCAGACGCTGACCCGCGAGTCGTACGGGCTCAACGCATCCATGACGACGACCATGACCGAACGCTTCAATGTCTCTGGCGCGCTGCTGGTCTCGCTGTTCGGTCGCCCGGCGGAGGAGTCCCGCTCGTTCTCCGAGCGGGCCGGTCGGGTGCGGGACATCGGCGTCACCACGGCTATGTACGGGCGCACCTTCATCGCGTCGCTGACGCTGGTGGCGGCGCTGGCCCAGGCGCTGACCTACGGGCTCGGCGGGACGCTGGCGCTCTCCGGCTCGCTGGACGCGGGCTCGGTCGTCGCGCTGGCCCTGCTGCTCACCCGGCTGTACGGCCCGCTGACGGCGCTGTCCAACGTCCGGGTCGACGTGATGAGCGCGCTGGTGTCGTTCGAGCGGGTCTTCGAGGTGCTGGACCTGCCGCCGATGATCACCGAGCGGCCGGACGCCGTCGCGATGCCCAGCGGTTCGCGCGCGGTCGAGTTCGTCGACGTGACATTTGCCTACCCCGCCGCCGACGAGGTGTCCCTGGCCTCGCTGGAATCGATCTCGGTGCCCGACCACAGCCCGCGCCACGCCGTCCTGCACGGGGTCACCTTCCGGGCCGAGCCGGGTCAGCTGGTGGCCCTGGTCGGTCCGTCCGGTGCCGGAAAGACGACCATCTCGCAACTGGTGCCGCGCATCTACGACGCCGACGGCGGGTGCATCCGGATCGGCGGGATCGATGTGAAAGACGCAACGCTGCAATCACTGCGGGACTCGATCGGGGTGGTCGCGCAGGACGCCCACATGTTCCACGACACCATCCGGGCGAACCTGCTGTACGCCAAGCCCGATGCACAGGAGGCGGACCTGGTCGCGGCGCTGACAGCGGCGCAGATCTGGCCGCTGGTCTCCTCGCTGCCGGAAGGGCTGGAAACCGTGGTCGGGGACCGCGGCCACCGGCTGTCCGGCGGGGAGAAGCAGCGGCTGGCCATCGCCCGGGTACTGCTCAAGGCGCCGGACATCGTGATCCTCGACGAGGCGACCGCCCACCTGGACAGCGAGTCCGAGGCGGCCGTGCAGCAGGCGCTCTCGGCGGCGCTGACCGGGCGGACCTCGCTGGTCATCGCGCACCGGCTGTCCACCGTGCGCAGTGCCGACCAGATCCTCGTGATCGACCGCGGGAAGGTCGTCGAGTCGGGCCGGCATGCGGAGCTGATCGCCGCGGGCGGCCTGTACGCCGACCTCTACCGGACGCAGTTCGAACAGCAGGCCTGACCGGCGCCGGTTCGCCGGCCGCCGATCGGAGAGCGCACCATGGTCAAGTGTTTTTACTTGCGCTAAAAGCAGCGCCGACCACCGCACCCGACGGGCTGAGCCTGCTGACCGAGTGGCGGCCGGACTACCTGCTGCTCGCGGTCGTCGCCGTCGTCGCCGTGGTCTACCTGCGCACCCGTCGAGCGGCGACCCGGGTGTCGCTGCCGTGGTCGCGCCATCGCGACGTGCTGCTCTGGATCGGCCTGGCGGCGGTGGTGTGGACGACCAACGGTTTTCCCGAGGTCCGCAGCTTCCAGCTGATGTGGGTGTGGATGATCCAGGACCTGCTGCTGCTGTTGCTGGTTCCGATCCTGCTGATGTCGGCGCAACCGCTGGCGCTCGCGGCGGCGGTGCACGGCGACGACAATCGGCTGGCCCGCGTGCTGCACACACCGCCGATGCGCTTCCTGGGTAGTCCGCTGGTCAGTCCGGTCCTAGTGCCGGTGCTCTGCCTGCTGCTGATCTTCGGCGGGCTCGGGGCGCTGTCGGTGAGTTCGGTGGCGGCGGGTGGGCTGGTCCAGCTGCTGCTGCTGGCAGCAGGTGTGTTGATCGCGGTGCCGTTGGTGACCACCGACGACCAACGCTCGTCGCTCGCCGTCGGGCTGTCGCTGGGCATCGGGTTCGTCGAGCTGGTCCTGGACGCCTTCCCCGGCATCGCGCTGCGGTTCCAGACCCATCTGACGCTGGTCCACTTCGCACTCGCCCGGCCCGCGTTCTCCCCGGTGCCCATCGACGACCAGCACGTCGCCGGCGGCATCCTGTGGGTGGTGGCGGAGGTGCTGGACCTGCCGTTCCTGGTCATCGCGGCGCACCGGTGGATCAGGGCCGACCAGCGGGACGCCGCCCGCATCGACGCCGAACTCGACGCCCGGGCCGCGGTGGTGGCGGACGGTGCGTCGTCGGAAGACCGCCTGGTGGACGGGGCAGCCTCGACGGCGCAGCCACAGCGGCTGTGGTGGCTGGACGACCCCAACCTGCGCCAGCGGCTGCGACCGGGTCGCAGCGCCCCGCCGGAGCCGTGAGCACGGCCTCGTATCGGCGAGCCGTTAACCTCCCCGGCGTGACCACTACCGAACAGCCGGCCGCCGGACCGGTGCGCCGCGCCGACGACCTCGACCTCGCCCTTCGCCTGGTCGATGCGGCCGACGCCATCAGCCTGCCGCGGTTCGGTGCGGCCGACCTGCGGGTGACCGCCAAACCCGACCTGACGCCGGTGTCGGATGCCGACCTCGCGGTGGAGACGGCGCTCCGGAAGATCCTCACCGCCCAGCGGCCCGGTGACACGGTGCTGGGGGAGGAGTTCGGCAATGCCGCCGGGGCGGGCGGGGACGGCCGCACCTGGGTGATCGACCCCATCGACGGCACCAAGAACTTCGTCCGCGGCGTGCCGGTGTGGGCGACCCTGATCGCGTTGTTCGACGGTGACGAGATCGTCGTCGGGGCGGTGTCCGCGCCGGCGCTGGCCCGGCGCTGGTGGGCAGCCACCGGCGGTGGCGCCTACACCCGGTTCGCCGGCACCCCGACCCGACGGTGCCGGGTGTCCGCGGTGGCGGAGCTGGCCGACGCGTCGCTGACCTACTCGGACCCGGGGGAGTGGCGCGAGCAGGGCCGCGGTGGGCAGTTCGAGGAGTTGCTCCGCCGCTGCTGGCGCACCCGCGGCTACGGCGACTTCCTGCCGTACATGCTGGTGGCCGAAGGCGCCGCGGACATCGCCGCAGAGCCGGAACTGAGCCTGTGGGACCTGGCCGCGCTGGTGCCCATCGTGCGGGAGGCCGGCGGCGTGTTCACCGACGTCGACGGCCGCGCGGTCTCCTCTGCCACGGTGAGCGCGCTGGCCACCAACGGCACCCTCCACGGAGTGGTGAGTCGGCTCCTGGCGCGCTGACGATCGCCCTCGGGGGTACTGACGACCTGCGCAAATGCAGACTTCGAGCGCAGATGTCACGGCCAGGTCACGCGAAGACAACGTCCGCCGGCCGTAGAGTGTGCAGCTGTGATCCACCTGTCCCATGTCTCCAAGAGCTACAAGACGTCCACGCGCCCCGCGCTGGAAGACGTCTCCATCGATGTCGAGAAGGGCGAGTTCGCGTTCCTCATCGGGCCGTCCGGCTCCGGCAAATCCACCTTTCTGCGGCTCGTACTGCGCGAGGAGACACCGACCACCGGGTCCATCCAGGTGGCCGGGAAGGATTTGGTCAAGCTCCGCCGGTCGAAGGTGCCCTCGCATCGCCGACGGCTGGGTTGCGTCTTCCAGGACTTCCGGTTGCTGAGCAACAAGACCGTCGAGCAGAACGTCGGGTTCGCCCTCGAGGTCATCGGTCGCCCGCGAGCGGCGATCAAGAAGATCGTTCCCGAGGTGCTGGAACTCGTCGGTCTGGACGGCAAGGCCCGTCGGCTGCCGCACGAGCTGTCCGGTGGCGAGCAGCAGCGGGTGGCGATCGCCCGGGCGTTCGTCAACCGACCACTGCTGCTGCTGGCCGACGAGCCGACCGGCAACCTCGACCCGGATACCAGCGCGGACATCATGCTGCTGCTGGAGCGGATCAACCGCACCGGCACCACCGTGCTGATGGCCACCCACGACAACACCATCGTCGATTCCATGCGCCGCCGGGTGATCGAGCTGCAGCTCGGCAAGGTCGTGCGGGACGAGGCGCGCGGCGTCTACGGCGTCGGCAGGTGACGCTCGCGGGTGCGCCGAGGTGGGCGCATCCGCCGCTGGCCGTCAGGGCAGCGCACAACTGAAGCAGGGCAGGTTACGGCCGAAACGGTCATGAATCCGCATCGAGCACCGCCTCGGCGGTGCCGATTGCTGTGAAAGGAACAAATGCGAGCCGGATATGTGTTCAGCGAGGTCCTCACGGGGCTCCGCCGGAACATCACGATGACCGTGGCGATGATCTTGACGACGGCCATTTCGCTGGGTCTGCTCGGGGGCGGTCTCATCGTCGCGCGGCTCTCCCAGGCCACCCAGGTGCTCTACGGCGACAAGGTCGAGGTCATCATCTACCTGACCACCGACCAGTCGAGCAAGGACCCGAACTGCCGGGACTCGGTGTGCCAGGCCATCCAGACGGCATTGAAGAAGAATGCCGAGGTCGAGCTGTCGACCTATCAGACCCAGGCGGACGCCTTCGAGCAGTACAAGCAGCGGTTCGCCGGCCAGCCGGAGATGCTGGCGATCGTGCAGCAGCAGGCGCTGCCGGCCTCCTTCCACGTCAAGCTGCAGGACCCGCAGCGGTTCAAGGTCATCGCCCA
>CAXSEW010000210.1:0-7185 GCA_964236185.1 uncultured Nakamurella sp.
GGCAGCACGATCTGCGCCGGTGGCTCGACCACGCCGGCGGCCTCGGCGCGGAGCAGGACGCCTTGGAAGGCGCGCTGCAGCACCAGTCCGGCCGGTTCTCGACCATCCGCCTAGGTGATGAGAACCTGCCGTTCATCGCCCATCAACGCCTGCTGCTGCCCAAGAGTGATGCCGCCCGAGTAGCGCTGGACACCGCATTCGCCCGGCTCGATCGCAACCCGCGGGTGTGGGATGTGCTGCGCAACGGCATCAACCTGTCCGAAGATCAGCGGGCGGCCGACACTGCCGCGTTCCGGCTGACCTACCCGTTCTCGCCGGCCCTGATCGACACCCTGAAGAGCCTGGCCGGCCTGATGCAGCGGGAACGGACCGCGCTCAAGGTCATGCAGAAGATTCTGATCGATCGGGCCGACGATCTGACCATCGACAACGTCATCCCGGTCGGCGATGCCTTCGACGACCTGATCGACGGCACGGCCAGCACATCGTCCTCCGACCCGCGGGTCGGCGAGAAGTTCAAGCAGGCCAAAGACCTGTGGCGCAACAAACTTCGACCGTTCATCCTGAACAAGGACGGGCTCAGCGCCGATCTGGCCGACAGCGAGCTGAAACCGTCGGTTCGGTCCGAGGTACGGCTGGCCAAAACCGTGATGCTGGCCGCGCTGGCCCCCAACGTCCCGGCCCTGAAGCAGCTCACCGCAAACCGGCTGGCCGCGCTGAACCACGGCTCGATCCGCGAGGTGTTGCCCGGTGACGCCCCGACCCAGGCGCTGCGCCAGGTCAACTCCTGGGTCGCCGCCGTCCCCGAGGTCAAGGCCGGTACCGCCCAGGACACGGTGATCGCGGTGACGCTGGCTGACGTCGACTTCCAGAGCGTCCTGGAACGGGCCCGGAACGAGGACAACGAGGGTCGCCGTCGAGACCTGTTCAAACAGTTGCTGTTTGCGGAGCTGGGCATCGATCGGGCCGAGCAGACCCTCGGCTCGCTGTACACCGAACGGATCGTCTGGCGGGGCACGTCACGCGAAGTGGACTGGCTGTTCGGCAACGTCCGGGACCGCTCGCACCTGCCGGACGAGGCCTTCGAGGCCCGCCTCGGCACGGTACGGATGATCCTGGACTACCCGTTCGACGACAAGGGCAAATCGGGGGCCGACGATCATGACCGGTTGGCCCGCTGGAAGCAGGACCATCAGGACGACGCTCTAACCTTGGTTTGGCTGCCGGCCTTCCTCACCGACGAAGAGAACTCGCACCTCGGCACCCTGGTCAAACTCAATGCTGTCCTCAAGGGCGAGAACTGGAAGCGGTACGCCGAGGATTTGTCGCCCACCGACCAGCCGGTGGCCCGGAAAATCCTGGAGTCCCAGCAGGATTCGCTGAAAGGGCAGTTCGGCGCCTGGATCCAACAGGTCTACGGCGCCGCCGCCGGGCGCACCTTCGTCGATTCCGAGCCGCCACTGGTCTCACTGCATTCAGCCTTCGACCCGCACAAGCCGGTCGGGTCGAATTTGCGGGAGGCGGCCCAGCGGTTGGCCGCCGGCCTGTTCGACACCGCCTACCCCAACCACCCAGAGTTCACCCCGGCCGGCGAGCCGCTCACCGATCACCAGCTGAACCGGGTGCTGGGCCACCTGCGCGACGCCGACGCCCATCCCGACCACCGGGTCGCGCTGGAGCGGGACCATCGCGATGTAACCCGACGGGTGGTGATGCCGCTGGAGTTGGCCAAGGTAAACGAGACCCACCTGATCTTCGGCCCGGCCGAGTTCACCACCTGGGACAGCCGGATCACCCAGGAACTGGCCCGCGGCGGCCACGACGCAAACGGCCCGATCAACGTCGAGCTGCTGCGGCAGGCTATTGCCCCGGCGAAGGCCGAACGCGGACTGAGCGACAGCGTGCGCGACCTGGTGCTCGCGGCCTGGGCCCTGCGACACCGCCGGTCCTGGTCGATGGGTGGCACCACCATCACCGAACCGCAAACCCTCCGGGAGATCCGAGCTGAACAAGACCTGATCACCCAACGGCTGCCCGACCGAACTGCCTTCGCCGAGGCGGTACGTCGGTACCAGCTCTGGCTGGGCGGGCAGCAGGCCAATACCCACCTGACAGCGACCAACCTGGCCACCTTCGCCGATGCCGCCATGGCCGATTTCCGGCAGGCCACCGAGGTGCAACGACAACTGTTCAGCGCTCTGACCGGCGCCTACGCGGCGGTTGGGCTCGACAGTGGCGCCCGCTTGTCGCTCGCCCGCGAGTTGGTCGCGTTCGGGGTCGAATTGGGCCGCAGCAACGACACGGTGGCCTTCGTCGAGCTGCTGTCCGAGGCGCCCCTGCCCGCGTCCGACACGGAGATCGGCGCGGCCTACGGCCAGGCGGCTGGCGTCCGGCAGGCCGTCACCGGGATCACCTGGGCCCGGTACGGGAACATGGCCAAACGTGACGGTCTCGACGAGGTCGGCCAGGACCTGCTGCTCGAGGTCCGCAACATCCTGGCCAGCTCACAGTTCAGCCTGCACCTCGAGCCGGCGCTGGCCCGCAACGACAGTCGCCGTCAGGACTGGTTGGAGTCGGTGCGCCCGATTCCCGACCCAGTGCCTGATCCCGACCCATTACCCGATCCCGACGGCCGAACGCGCCGAGCGGAGATCCAGGTACGAACTGGAGAGGGCGTTACATCGACTGAGTTGCAGGCCATCAGAGAATCTCTTTCCAGATCGCTCGGGCGCTACCCCGGCCTGCGATTTACCGTCACCGTCGATCGACCGTCCGGCGTCGATGACTGAGCCGACTGCTGCCCTTGCGGTGGAAGAGCCGATGATCCAGGCGTTGCTGCAGCGTAGCGCGGCCAAGAACTGGAGCCGACGGAGTGTGCTCGCGGTGTACGCCACCCCGGAGTGGACCGTTGACCGGGAAATTCGCCACGGCGACCGGACCTACCTGATCTGGCCCTGCAAGTCGGTGCTTGCTGTGCGAGATGCGCTGCGGCATCGCCATGACGACCAACAGCCGATCATCCTGACCAAACTGACCCGGGAAGAGCTCGGTGTCGGGATCTGCGAGCACTTGGTTGACTTCAAACCGTTGCCACCGGACCCGACGACGGCGTTACGCGACCTGTTCAGTGCCAGTCGTCAGGAGTCGCAGTTGTTGCGGCGTAAAGACTCCGCCGTGAAAGTGCTGCTTCAGCTCAGTGATCCGGACTTCCACGTCCCGCCGGCCCCGGGCGGCGTTCTCACCCGGTCGCTACTGCTGGGCACCGTGGTGGCCCACGGTTTCGGGTTGCACGACTCGGTACCGACCCCGGCCGATCTGCTGGTGTTCGCCGCGGACCGGGCGGCCGCCGACCGGTTCTCGGCGTGGACGGGCCGGAGCGGCGAGGCCCTGGTGGGGGACGTGCTGGATTGGCTCCGCGGCAATCTGGAACGGTCGGCCACGCCGATCCTCGCCGCGCTGCGCAGCCGACGGATGGACGAGTTGCTGCCGTTGGGGCTGGCCGCCGGGCTGCTGCATCCGGAAGGGCCCGACATCTCCGCGGTCGGCTCCGGGCCGGCCGAGGTCGAGCTCAAGGTGCGCCTGGAGAATTACCTGCAGCTCACCGAACGCCTACCCGACGCCGTCTGGACGGCCTTTGCCCAGGCCAGCCTCACCGCCGTGACCCGACTGCTGGCCCGTCCCGAGTCGAACCTGACCGCCGTGTTCGATCGGGCCGACCGGTTGGTCGCCGGCCCGTTGCATGCGGCGTCGCTGGCCGACCGCTCCGATTACCTGACCAGTTCGCTGGCCCAGCGAGTGCGAGCGGTGGCCCGGGCCGGCCTGGTGGCCATCGCATCCGGGCCGTTGACCGCCGCGGCGCTCGGACCGGTCGAGACGTGCTGGGTGCGCGCGGCCGAGCATCACCAGGCCCGGTCCGCGCACCCGCCCTCGACACTCACCGTGATGCAGTCGGCCGTCCGGTTGTTGCGGTATCTGGCCACCGAGCCCGACCCAGTGCCGGACGTTCGACAGCTTCCGACCCGCTACCTCGACCACGAATCGTGGGTCGACACGGCCGTTAACGACGCCGCAGTCGGCAGTACCGACTCCGAAAGTGCGGACCTGGTCAATCAGGTCGTCATCCGGGCCCGGGCGCGCCGTTCCGAGCAGGACCGGCGGGCCGCCGGGTTGCTGCCGAACCTGACGCATGTCACCCCGTCCGGACCGTTGTACATCGAGCAGATCCTGGATCGGGTGGTCGCGCCCATCGCGCAGGCCACTCCCGTGTTGGTGTTGGTACTGGACGGGATGAGCGCCGCTGCGGCGCACGACGTGGTGCGTTCGGTTGGGAGTGAGCACGCCGGCGCCTGGCAGGAGGCGGACCTTGAGGCCGACGGTCTGCGCGCCGCGGTTGCCGTTTTCCCGACGGTCACCGACCGTTCCCGGTGTTCACTCTTGTCGGCCGGTTTGGTTTCCGGCCCTGATCGCACCGAGAACGAGAACTTTGGTCGATGGCTGCGGGGCAGGGGTTTTCAGGGCGCTCGATCTGGGCCGGCGTTGTTCCACAAGGCTGATCTCGAAGCTCAGGCCGCGGGTCACGTCTTGCCCTCAGCGGTCCGCGCGGCGATTGATGACACGGCCGGTCGGCGGGTGGTCGCGGCCGTACTGAACACTATCGACGACGCGCTGGACCGGTCCGATCCCCTTCGCACCGAGTGGGGGGTCACGAACATCCCGCGCCTGCACGAACTCCTGGCTGCCGCAGCCAGGGTCGGGCGGACCGTGATCCTGACCAGCGACCACGGGCATGTCATCGAGCGTCGCGAGTTGACCATCGACCGCCGGAGTACCGAGAAGCCGGCCCGGTGGCGTCCGGCGGCCGGACAACCGGTGGGTCCGGACGAGGTGAAGCTGTCCGGGCCGCGGGTGCTCACCGACGACCATTCCGTCATTTTGGCCGTGGACGAACAGCTCCGGTTCGGGCCGCTGAAGGCCGGCTACCACGGTGGCGGGGCCCTGGCCGAGCTGGTGGTTCCAGTGTCGATCCTCGTTTCCGGCGAGCTCGAAGCCGGGATTTCGCTCCAGCTCGCGCCAAGTCGGGAGCCGAGCTGGTGGCGCCAAGGCGCGGGCGCACCGACTGCGGTTGAGCCGCTCATCACGAACAACGATCGTCCACGGTCTCGCCGCCAGGCACTGCCTAACCCGACTGTCGGCTTGTTCGACGTCCCAGCGGTTGTCGACGCGGCACCTGCTGTTCCGGAATCCACGCGCGACCCGCGTCTGACGAAGTTGTTGCGCAGCAAGCAGTTCCAGGCCAACCACCAGCGGTTCGCGGTGGGCTTGAAGACCGAGCAGGTCGCGGCCCTGTTCGACGCTCTGCTCCGAGGCGGGGGATCGATTCCGGTTGCGGCGGCCGCGGCAGCCCTCGAAGTACCCGGTAAACGCAGTCCGAGAGTGCTGGCCGTCGTGAGTCAGATCGTGAATATCGACGGTGTTCCGGTCCTGACCCAGGATTCGAACCAGGTCACCCTGGCCGTTGAGACGCTGTTCGAGCAGTTCGGTGTCGGGCGATGAGTGAGCTGTCACCGGTTCGGCGCCGGGAGATCCTCGATGCGTTGCGTCGAGGTACCGTTCCGGCTGGTGGGCTGGACGTGCTTGCGGTTGGGCTGGATCCGTTTGTCGGCGCCATTGACGCCGAGCTGGACACGGCTGCGGCTGGTGGGGCAGCGTTCAAGGCCATTCGCGGTGACTACGGCTCGGGGAAGACGTTCTTCGCCCGGTGGCTGCAGCAACGGGCCCTGCAAAGAGGTTTCGCGGTTGCCGAGGTGCAGATATCCGAGGTGGAGACGCCGCTGCACAAGTTGGAGACGGTGTACCGGCGGGTCACCGAATCGTTGCGTACAGCGGCCTTCGCCCCTTCCGCCTTCCGATCCGTGGTCGACGCCTGGCTGTTCGCCGTCGAGGACGAGGCCGGCGCTGATGCCGACGGAGATGCGGTCGGCGCGGTCCTCAATCGCCGGTTAGCCGAGGTCGGCAAGTCGACACCGGTCTTCCCTGTCGCGTTGCGTGGGTATCTGCAGGCGCAGGACGCGGAGGACGAAGCAACCGGGGCGGCGGTGATCGCCTGGCTGGCCGGCCAGCCGCACATCGGCGCGGCAGCAAAGCGGGTCGCCGGGGTCCGCGGCGAGATCGACCACTTCCTGGCCATGGGCTTCCTGCAGGGGCTGTTGGCCCTCCTACAGGGTTCTCGCCACGCCGGTCTCGTCATCGTGCTGGACGAAGTCGAGACGCTGCAGCGGATGCGGTCCGACACGAGGGAGAAGGCTTTGAACGCGCTCCGGCAGTGGGTCGACGAGATCGACTCCGGCCGCTATCCGGGGTTGTATTTGGTCATCACCGGAACGCCAGCTTTCTTCGATGGCCGCCAAGGGCTGCAGCGACTTCCACCGCTGGCGACGCGGTTGGCAACCGACTTCTCCTCGCCCGGATTCGACAACCCTCGAGCACCGCAGATTCGATTGCTGGGCTTCGATCTGGACCGGCTGGTCGAGGTTGGCCGCCGGGTGCGCGAGGTATACATCGCCGGAAGTACTGCCCCCGATCGGACAGCGACTGTGGTCGACGACGCCTTCTTGCGTGATCTTGCCTCTGCGGTTGCCGGGCGCCTTGGGGTCGGAGTGGCGCCGCGGCTGTTCCTGCGGAAGCTGGTGGATGTTCTCGATCGCGTAGAGCAGTTCACCGAATATGACGCACGAGCGCATTTCTCGTTGTCCATCTCGGACGGGGAACTGACAGACGCCGAGCGAGCCGCGGCAGCGGGAGTGTCGGTCACGGCCGACGACATCGAGCTGTGAAGGCCTTCGATCGACTTCATCCCGGATTGCAGCACCACATCGTGAACACCCTGGGTTGGTCGGACTTGCGCCCGCTTCAGGCGCAGTCGGTCGAACCGCTACTGGCCGGGCGCGACGGATTGCTCTTGGCCCCAACGGCTGGCGGCAAGACCGAGGCGGCGATGTTCCCTCTGCTTACGAGGATGGCCGATGAAGGCTGGACCGATGTCAGCGTGCTCTATTTGGCACCGTTGCGGGCGCTGCTGAACAACCTGGAAGGCCGGCTGTCCGACTACGCCGGATGGCTGGGCCGTTCAGTCGCCGTTTGGCACGGGGACGTGCTTGGTCATCAGCGCCGGAAGATCCAGCTCGA
>CAXSEW010000211.1:0-7170 GCA_964236185.1 uncultured Nakamurella sp.
CTCAAGTACATCTTCGCCGTCCGGCTGGGCTGGCTGCCGCCGACGGGTCGGCAGAACGTGGAGATCGACGCCACCCGGGTGACCGGCTTCTACGTGCTGGACGGCCTGCTGACCCGCGAGTACGACGCATCCTGGGATGCGGTCAAGCATCTGATCCTGCCGTCCATCACGCTGGGCACCATCCCGTTCGCGGTCATCTTCCGCATCACGAGATCCTCTGTGCTCGAGGTGATGAACGAAGACTTCATCCGTACCGCCGAGGCGAAAGGTCTGACCCGGCAGGTGGTCCGGACCCGGCACGTGCTGCGCAACGCCATGCTGCCGGTGGTCACCGTGACCGGCCTGCAGGTCGGCGCCCTGCTCGCCGGCGCCGTGCTGACCGAGAAGGTGTTCGGCTACCCGGGTCTGGGGCAGGCCACCTCGATCGCCTTTACCATGCACGACTACCCGGTGCTGCAGGTGCTGATCCTGGCCTCGGCAACCACGTTCGTGTTCGTCAACATGATCGTCGACCTCAGTTATGCGGTCATCGACCCGAGAATCAGGACGAGGTGAGACGGCCGTGACCAACAGCGACATCGTCCTGGCAGAGGCAGGGGTACCGCAGTCACCTCAGGGACGCTGGGGCAGGCGGAAAAAGGACCGCATCGACGACCTGGCCGAGGCGGCTGCCGACGACGGCGGAGTGTCCCTGTGGCTGGACGCCTGGCGCCGGCTCCGGATCACGCCGGTGTTCTGGGTCGGTGCGGTGATCATCGGGCTGTTCATCCTGCTGGCCATCGTCTCGCCGTGGATCGCGCCGCACGACCCGGGCCAGCAACTGCTGATCGACCAGACCTCGAGGGCGCGCAACACGCTGGCGCCGGCGCAGCCGGGATTCCCGCTCGGCGGCGACACCTACGGCCGCGATCTGTACTCCCGGCTGATCCTCGGTAGCCGGCAGACCCTGCTGGTCGGCGTACTGGCCACCCTCATCGGCCTGGCCGGCGGGCTGGTGCTCGGTCTACTGGCCGGTGCGTTCGGCGGCTGGGTGGACACCGTGGTGATGCGCATCGTCGACGTGATGCTGTCCATCCCCTCGCTGCTGCTGGCCATCTCGATCGCGGTCCTGTTCACCAACCCGAATCTCACCTCGGTGATCATTGCGGTGTCGGTGGTGCAGATCCCGGTCTTCGCGCGATTGCTGCGCGGTCAGATGCTGGCCCAGCGGGACTCCGACCACGTGCTGGCCGCCCGCTCGCTCGGCGTCCGTCGCGCGCCCATCGTCTTCAAGCACATGCTGCCGAACTCGATCTCGCCGGTCATCGTGCAGGCCACGCTGGTGGTGGCGACGTCGATCATCGACGCCGCAGCGCTGTCCTTCCTCGGTCTGGGCTCGCAGGACGCGAGCTCCCCCGAGTGGGGGCAGATGCTCGGCGAGGCGCAGGACCGGATCGACTCCCACCCCGCGCTCGCCTTCTGGCCGGCCGGTGCCATCGTCATCGTCTCGCTCGGCTTCACCCTGCTCGGCGAATCGCTGCGGGAAGCCATCGACCCCAAGAACCGGAGATGAGATGTCCCTGCTGACGGTCTCCGACCTGACGGTCGAGTTCAACCGGCGTGGTGTCGCGCCGTTCCGCGCGGTCGACGGGGTGAGTTTCGACGTCGACCCGGGTCAGACGATCGGGCTGGTCGGCGAATCCGGCTGCGGCAAGTCGGTGACCTCGCTGGCCATCATGCGGCTGCTCGCGGCGCGCGGGTCGACCATCGGCGGGCAGGTGATGTTCGAGGGCACCGACCTGATGACGCTGAGTCGGTCCGCCATGCGGGACCGCCGCGGCCGGGACCTGGCGATGATCTTCCAGGACCCGCTGTCCAGCCTCAACCCGGTGGTCAACATCGGCATCCAGGTCGCGGAGGTGCTGATGCGGCACCGCGGCATGAAACGCGGCCCTGCCCTGCGGGAAGCGGTCGACCTGCTGGAACAGGTGGGCATCCCGGACCCGAACCGGCGGATCGGCGAATACCCCCACCAGTTGTCCGGCGGGATGCGGCAGCGTGCGCTGATCGCCATGGCGCTGGCCTGCCGACCGCGACTGCTCATCGCCGACGAGCCGACCACCGCGCTGGACGTCACCATCCAGGCGCAGATCCTCAACCTGCTGAAATCACTGGTGGTCGAGCACGGCACCGCGATGATCCTGATCACGCACGACCTCGGCGTGGTGGCCGGGCTCTGCGACGAGGTGAACGTGCTGTACGCGGGCCGGGTGGTGGAGCGGTCCGGTCGGCACGAACTGTTCCGGGTGCCCGAGCATCCCTACACGCACGGCCTCCTGGCTTCCATCCCCCGGCTCGACACAGAAGGCGGCCGGCTGGTGCCGATCCCGGGGTCGGTGGCCGACAACATCCCGTGGGATCACGGCTGCGCGTTCGCACCGCGCTGCCCGCGTGAGATCGCGACCTGCCGTGAGGTGACCCCGGTGCTGGACGGACCTGGGCACCACCTGCTGCGCTGCCACAACCCGGTGCCGGCCCCGGAGCTGACGACGTCGGGAGTGGCCCGATGACCGGCGCTGATCCGGGTGCGTCTGCCGCCCCCGTCCGCACCGGTTCGACGCCGATGTCCGCGACCGGTTCTGCGGCATCCGCGCCGGGCAGCGAGCTCTCGGCGCCTGACAACAGGGCCTCGGTGCCTGGGCGCAAGCCCTCGGTGCCTGGTCGCAAGGCGTCGGCGCCGGCGGCCGGCGGCGACGTACTGCTGGACGTCCGGGATCTGAAGGTGCACTTTCCGATCAAGCGGGGCGTGCTGTTCGACCGGACCGTCGGTCATGTCTACGCGGTCGACGGGGTCTCGCTGACCGTCAACCGTGGGCAGACCTACGGGCTGGTGGGTGAATCCGGTTGCGGCAAGTCCACTCTCGGCCGTGGGATCCTCCGGTTGGTCGACCTGACAGCAGGATCAGTGATCTTCGACGGCGAGGACATCGCAGGGCTGGGCACCCAGGAGCTGCGTAGGGCCCGCCGGCGCATGCAGATGGTGTTCCAGGACCCGCTGTCCAGCCTGGACCCGCGGCAGTCGGTGCGGTCCATCTTGGAGGAGGGAATGAAAGCGCACGGGTTGGCCACCTCGCCGGCCGCAGTCGGCGCCCGGCTCCGCGAACTGCTGACCGCGGTCGGCCTTCCTTCGACGGCACTACGCAAGTATCCGCATGAGTTCTCCGGCGGCCAGCGCCAGCGCATCGGTGTGGCCAGGGCGCTGACCGTCAACCCGGACCTGATCGTCGCCGACGAACCGGTGTCCGCGCTGGACGTCTCGGTGCAGGCACAGGTGGTGAACCTGTTGGAAGATCTGCAGGAGCAGCTGGGCCTGACCTACATCGTCATCGCCCACGACCTCGCCGTGGTCCGGCACATCTCCGACCGGGTCGGGGTGATGTACCTGGGCGCGTTGGTCGAGGAGAGCGACGCCGACGAGTTGTACGAGAACCCGCTGCACCCCTACAGCCGTGCGCTGCTGTCGGCGGTGCCGGTGCCAGACCCGGTGGTGGAGGACCGCCGCGAGCGGATCCTGCTGACCGGTGACCTGCCGTCGCCGGCCAACCCGCCGTCAGGCTGCCGGTTCCACACCCGCTGCCCGTGGCGGCAGCCGACCCGGTGCGACACCGACCGGCCGGTGCTCACCGAGGTGGTGCCCGGGCATCGCGTCGCCTGCCACTTCGTGTCGGAGATCGCTTCCGGCACTGTGAAACCGCACGCCGTGTCGATCGACCTGGTGGAGGCCGGCCGGGACGTCGAGGCCGGCAGCAGCGAGCCGATCGGCAGCGTCTTCGACCCGAAATTGCCGGGCGGGCCGGTGTGAGGCGGCCGCAGTGACCGATATCAAGCACATCGGCATCCTGCTGTTCAGCGACGTCGAAGAGCTGGACGCGATCGGTCCCTGGGAGGTGCTGTCGTTCTGGGCACGGGGCTATCCGGAGGACGGGTACCAGGTGTCGTGCTTGTCGAAGAGCGGCGGACTGGTGCAGTGCGCGAAAGGTCTGGTGGTCCGGGCCCATCACTCCTACGCGGACAGCCCGCCGCTGGAGGTGCTGGTCTACCCCGGCGGGCAGGGCACACGACCGCAGCTGAGCGACCAGGCACAGCTCGACTGGGTGCGCAGGCAGCGCGACGACGTGCCGCTGATGACGAGTGTCTGCACCGGTTCGCTGGTGTTCGCCGCGGCAGGCCTGCTGACCGGCCGGCCGGCGACCACCCATTGGGGTTCGCTGGGCGTCCTGGCCGAACTGGACCCGACGATCGAGGTCCGGGCGGAGGAGCGGTTCGTCGACGACGGCGACATCATCACCTCCGCCGGGATCTCGGCGGGGATCGACATGGCGTTGCACCTGGTGGACCGGCTGGCCGGGACCGAACGGGCGCGCCAGGTACGCCGCGGGATCCAGTACGACCCGGCGCCGCCGGTGTGATGACGGCAAGCCCCGCGCGAGCCGACTCCTGTCGCCCAACGCAGGGCTAGTGCGGAGCGACGGCCCGCATCCGGTTGTTGCGCGGTCCGTGCTCCAATTCGGCCAGTGCGAGGGCCTCCATCAGCGGTGGGAGGTACATCCCGAACCGGCCACGGAATCCCTTGCGCAGGCCGTACCAGCCGCCCACCGGATTCGATTCCGACCGCCCCCAGGCCTCGATGGTGCCGTCCTTGGCCGGCTTGTTCTCGTCCGCACTGCCCAGCAGGATCCAGTCATCGGCTTCCTGGAGCATGGCTGTCAGGTCA
The DNA here is from genome assembly GCA_964236185.1 of uncultured Nakamurella sp. Lineage (GTDB taxonomy): Bacteria > Actinomycetota > Actinomycetes > Mycobacteriales > Nakamurellaceae > Nakamurella. The sequence goes on from CAXSEW010000211.1 coordinate 4,754, forward strand.
TCGAGGCAGCGGGCGTCGTAGTAGAGCGTCGTCGAGCCGACAACGCAGACCAGCCGCGGCGGATCAGCGGCGTCGTCCCGGTACATCGAGTACTCGGCTGTGCCCGGCGCCGTCCGCAGCTGCCACGGGTCGTCCTTGGTCCCGGTGCCGATGGCCGTCATGTGTCCTCCGCTGGTGAAGCGCGGTGTGCGTCGGGTCAGTGTGGGCCCGTGGGTGACGGGTCTGCAACAGCGGGCCGCTCAGACGATGCGGACGCTGATCTCGTCCAGCGTCACCACGTCGCCGCGGTGCAACTGCCGGCCGCGTCGCGTCTCCACCGCGTCGTTGACGGTGACCAGCCCGTCCTCCAGGATCGGCCGGACGTCCGCGCCGGTGTCCACCGCGCCGGCCAGCTTCAGCAGCTGGCCGAGCCGGATCATGTCGCCGGTGATTTCGATGTCGTGCACGCAGCCATTCTCCCTGATCCGTCGCACCCGGCCTCGCCCAGCTCAGGATGCCGCCCGCCCTACCCTGGATGATCACCGTTGCAGGCCATCCGCGGGCGCGCGGCGCCCAGAACGGGCCCACAACGGTGATCAACCGGGTGTGCCGCGGCCGGGTTAGCCTCTGCCGATGAGCGACCTCGCCGCGTCCCGAGTGCCCTGGTACCGACCGATGCAGCCGCGCCGCCCGGACGAGCCGCACCGGGCGTCCACCCCGCTGGAGCTGCTGTTCGACCTCTGCTTCGTCGTCGCGGTCGCCCGGGCCGGGACCGGGCTGGAGCACGAGTTCGCCGGCGGGCACGCCACAACCGGCGTCATCTCCTACTGCACGGTGTTCTTCGCCATCTGGTGGGCCTGGATGAACTTCACCTGGTTCGCCTCCGCCTACGACCCCGACGACGTCCCGTACCGGCTCGGGGTGATGGTGCAGATCGCCGGCAGCCTGGTGCTGGCCGCCGGCGTCACGCCCGCCTTCGACAGCGAGCACCAGGGCAACTACGCGGTACTGGTGATCGGGTACGTGGTGATGAGGCTCGTCACCGTCGGCAACTGGATCCGGGCCGGGCGGGCCGACCCCGAGCACCGCACGACCGCATTCCGCTACGCGGTGGGTATCGCGGCGGTCCAGCTGCTCTGGATCGGTCGCTTGTGGCTACCAGACCACCTCGCCATCGCCAGCTTCGTGGTGCTGGCATTGATGGAGCTGGCCATCCCGGCGCTCGCGGAACGCAGCGGCGTCACGCCGTACCACCCGGAGCACATCGCCGAGCGGTACGGACTGTTCACCACCATCGTGCTCGGTGAGTCGGTCGTCGCGGTAGTGGTCACGCTGGACGCCGCCGTCGACGAGGCCGACCACCGGGCGACCTTGATCGCCGTCGCGGTCGCCGGCGTGTGCATTTTGTTCTCGATGTGGTGGCTGTACTTCGACAAGCCGGCCAACAGCATGCTGGAGAACCTTCGATCCTCGTTGATCTGGGGGTACGGGCACTACCTGATCTTCGCGTCCGTCGCCGCGGTAGGTGCCGGGCTGACGATCTACGTCGAGCACGACACCGGTGAGCTGGAGATATCGGCCCGCCTGGCCGGCGCCGCCGTGGCCGTCCCGGTCGCACTCTTCCTGGTCGTGGTGTGGTCGCTGCACCTGCGGCACCGGCACACACCGTTGGCGTCGGCCGGATTCCCGGTCACGGCCGCGCTGGTACTCATCGCCCCACTCACCGGGGCAGCCGTCTACGTGGTGGTGGTGGTACTGCTCGCGCTGGTGACCCTCACCGTGGTCACGTCGCGCGGACCAGCCGATCGAACAGCCGCGCAAGGACGGCCGGGTCGACCGGCGGCAGTCCGGTGAGCGCGGCGAAGTAGAGCCCGAAACCGACCAGCCGGATGTTCTCCGCCTGCACCGGATCGCCGACTGCCGCCCGCATCGGCTCCTCCCAGGCCCGGAAGATGTCGACCAGCAGCGCGGACGCCTGCGCGTCGTGCTCGCCGGTGTCGGCCTGGCCCGTGCGGACGGCGGCGATCAGCGAGGTGAAGAAGCCGGCTTCGTCGTCTTCGGTGGGTTCGGAGTACTCGAGGAATCCCTGGGCCGCTCCGGACCGCTCCGTGGCGGCCACCATGTCGGTCACCACCGAATCGCGGACTGACTGCAGCAGCCCCAGGTACATGGCCGCCTTGGACGGGAAGTGGTAGAGCAGCCCGCCCTTGGAGACGCCGGCTGCGGCGGCGACCGCCTCGAGCGTGACCGAAGTACTGCCCCGGGCGAGCAGGTCGCGCAAAGCGGAAAGAATTCGCTCGCGGGTGTCAGTGGCCATCAGATAGACTGTACCGGCCGGACGGTATACATCGCGTCTTGGCTGTTGAAGGCCAGCAGCGTGACATCGCGCAGGCCCAGTAGAGGAGTGTCAGTCGTGTTGGGGCCGTACCTGAAGGTTC
>CAXSEW010000212.1:0-7154 GCA_964236185.1 uncultured Nakamurella sp.
GAGGTCGTCGGGCCGCAAGTCGTCGGGCCGCACCTCGGTACGGTCGTGGTCCGGCTCCGGGCTGCTCATTCGCCGTCCGAATCACCGCGGGCCGGCCGCGCCGGCACCGGCGGCCGTGGGGCGGTCGGCTGCAGCTGGGCCGATGACCGCGTCGCACCGGGCTGTGACGTACCAGCCGGCGACGCACCGGCCGGCGACGCACCCGGTGAAGTACCGGGCAGCGACGGACCCGACCGCGACGCCGGTGGCCGGACCGGAGCCGCGGCCGACAGCCCGGATCCGCTGCTGCCGATGGCCGTGTCCTCCGGCTGCGGAGCGCCGGGCATCCGCGCCCGTAGCGGGAAGTCCCGCTCGGCCCGCGCCCGGATGCGCTGGTCCAGCGCGTCTGACGAGGACAGCTGCCACGGCACGGAGGTGACCATCACGCCCGGGGTGAACAGCAGCCGACCCTTGAGCCGCAGCGCCGACTGGTTGTGCAGGATCTGCTCCCACCAGTGGCCGACGACGTACTCGGGGATGAACACGGCCACCACGTCGCGGGGGGCGTCCTTGCGGGCCCGGCGCACGTAGTCCAGCACCGGCTTGGTGATCTCCCGGAACGGCGAGTCGATGACCTTCAGCGCCACCGGCACGTTGCGGTCCTCCCACTCCCGCGCCAGGGAGGCGGTGTCGACCGGGTCCACGTTGACCGTGACGGCCTCGATGGTGTCCGGCCGGGTGGCCCGCGCATACGCCAGCGCCCGCATGGTCGGCAGGTGCATCTTGGACACCAGCACGATGGCATGCACCCGGCTCGGCAGCACCATGTCGTCATCGTCGCCGGCCAGTTCCAGGCTCACCCGGCTGTAGTGCCGGTTGATGGCCTTCATGGTGACGAAGATGACGACCATCGCCAGGATGGCGATCCAGGCCCCGGCCAGGAACTTTGTGACCAGCACGATGACCAGCACGACGGCGGTGAAGGTGAACCCGGTGGCGTTGATTGCCTGGCTCCGCCGCATGCGGCGTCGCACCACCGGATCGGTCTCGGTGGCCAGCAGCCGCTTCCAGTGCCGGATCATGCCGGCCTGCGAGCAGGTGAACGACACGAACACCCCGACGATGTACAGCTGGATCAGCGCGTTGACATTCGCCTTGAAAGCCACCACCAGGACCAGCGCGACGACGGCCAGGAACACGATGCCGTTGGAGAAGGCCAGCCGGTCGCCGCGGGTGTGCAGCTGGCGCGGCAGGAACTTGTCCTGGGCCAGGATCGAGCCGAGCACCGGGAAGCCGTTGAACGCGGTGTTGCAGGCCAGCACCAGGATCATGCCGGTGGTGAACGACACCAGGTAGAAGCCGATGGGGAAGCCGGAGAACACCGCCTTCGCGATCTGCGCCACCAATGTCTTCTCCTGATAGCCGGCCGGCGCCCCGGTCAGCACCACGCCGGCCTCGGCGTCGGCGATCCGGACGTGCGTCACCCGGGCCAGCACGACGAGCCCGAGCATCATGGTGACGGCCAGCCCGCCCATCAGCGCGAGCGTGGTGGCGGCGTTGCGTGATTTCGGCTTCTGGAACGCCGGCACGCCGTTGGAGATGGCTTCCACGCCGGTCAGCGCGGCCGAGCCGGACGAGAAGGCCCTGGCCAGCAGGAACACGAACCCGATGCCGGTGATCGAGGCACCGCCGGTGAGTTCGAAGTCGAAGCCGGCGCTCTCCGCGGCCATCGGTGAGCCCGTCGCCCAGCGGATCAGGCCGGTCACGATCATCGCCAGGATGGAGAGCATGAACGCGTACACCGGGATGGCGAACGCGGTGCCGGACTCCCGGATGCCGCGCAGGTTCAGCGCGGTGATCACCACGATGATGATCACCGCCCACTCCACCGGGTGCCGGCCGACCACCGAGATGGCCGAGCCGATGTTCGCGACACCGGACGCGGTCGACACCGCGACGGTCAGGATGTAGTCGACGAGCAGGGCGCTGGCCACCACCAGGCCGTAGGTGGGGCCGAGGTTGACCGTGGCCACCTCGTAGTCGCCGCCGCCGCTGGGATAGGCGTGCACGTTCTGCCGGTAGCTGGCCACCACGACCAACATCACCACGGACACCAGAATGGCGATCCACGGCGCGTAGACGTATCCCGCCAGTGCGGCGATGGACAGCGTGCGGAAGATTTCCTGCGGCGCATACGCGACGCTGGACAGTGCGTCGGAGGCGAACACCGGCAGCGCTATTCGCTTGGGCAGCAGGGTGTGGGCAAGCTTGTCGCTCCGGAAGGGCCGACCTACGAGGAGGCGCTTGGCTGCGCCTGTCAGCTTGGACACGGACGGAAGCCTACGGCCAGCAGGCCCGCTGTCGGCGACGGTTCGGCCGGAGAGCCGGCTGGCTGGCCGGCCGGCCTGCGAGCGGGCAGGAAACAATCCTCACGTTAGTCCACGGTTGCTTTCCCGGGCATCCGTGCCCGGTACCGTTGCCTGGCATCACCTGACCGGGCTGCTGGACAGAACCGCCCGGCAGAATTCCAAGGAACGAAGGGGCACGAACGACGTGCACATCGTGATCATGGGCTGCGGCCGGGTCGGCTCCGGCCTGGCGCGGGCGCTGGCCAAGGGCGGTCACTCGGTGGCCGTCATCGACTCCGATCCCGCCTCGTTCCGCCGGCTGGGTCCGGACTTCCACGGCCAGCAGATCCGCGGCATGGGCTTCGACCGCGACACGCTGCTGGAGGCCAACATCCGCGAGGCACAGGCCTTCGCCGCGGTGTCCTCCGGCGACAACTCCAACATCATCGCGGCCCGGGTGGCACGCGAGCAGTTCGGCGTCGCCACCGTGGTGGCTCGCATCTACGACCCGAAGCGGGCCCAGGTCTACGAACGGCTGGGCATCCCGACGGTGGCGACCGTGCCGTGGACCACCGACCGGCTGATGCGGGCGGTCATCCCGGACGGTCTGATCAGCGAGTGGCGCGACCCGTCCGGCACGGTGACGATAGTGAACCTGCCGTTCCACCGCGCCTGGATCGGGCGCACCCTGCGCTCGCTCGAGGATGCCCTCGGAGTGCGGGCGGCCTTCGTCGTGCGCTTCGGCAACGGCATCCTGCCCACCGCGGACACCGTCATCCAGGAGGGCGACCTGATCTACGCCGCGGCCCTGTCGCACCACACCGGCGAGGTGGCCGCGCTGGCGGCCGCCTCGCCGACGGACGGCATCTGATGCGGATCGCGATCGCCGGGGCCGGGTCCGTCGGCCGGTCCATCGCCGGCGAGCTGGTGGAGAACGGCCACCAGGTCATGCTGATCGACCGCGACCCCGGCGCCATCAAACCGCAGCGGATCGAGGCGGCCGAGTGGGTGCAGGCCGACGCCTGCGAGCTGGCTTCACTGGAGGAGGCCGGCCTGCAGACCTGCGACGTGGTGATCGCCTGCACCGGTGACGACAAGGTCAACCTGGTGGTGTCACTACTGGCTAAGACGGAGTTCGCCGTGGCCCGGGTGGTGGGCCGGGTCAACGACCCGCGCAACGAATGGCTGTTCACCGACGCCTGGGGCGTCGACGTCGCCGTGTCCACCCCGCGCATCCTGGCCGCGCTGGTGGAGGAGGCCGTCAGCGTCGGCGACCTGGTCCGGCTGTTCACCCTGCGGCAGGGCCAGGTCAACCTGGTCGAGGTCACCCTGCCGCCGAACACCAGCCTGGCCGGCCGGCCGGTGCGCGACCTGCGACTGCCGCGCGATGCCGCGCTGGTCACCATTCTGCGCGGCGGCAGGGTGATCGTGCCGCAGCCTGACGAGCCGCTCGAGCCCGGCGACGAGCTGCTGTTCGTCGCCTCCACCGAGGTCGAGAACGACGTGCGGGACGCGCTGCGCTGAAGCCGGGAGCCGGATCGGCAGCCGGCCCGCACCGACTACGTGGGCCGGGCGGCTATCCGCTGCTTGGACGTCCGCATCCCCGGGCCGACCGGCAGATGTTCGCCGGCGGCGGCCATGCCGAACGCCGGCATGTTGACGTACATGCCCTCGAAGTTGCCCGGCGTCACCGTGTACAGCTCGTGCCAGATGCCGATGTCCTTGCCCGCGCCGATCCGGGCGTTGAACTCGCGCCAGGCGGCCGCGTGCGGGGCGGCCGGGTCGCCGGCGAACCGCTGCACGTCCTCCGCGCTGCGCCAGTAGGAGGCCAGCATGGTGGTCCGACCCAGCCAGTTGCCGAAGCTCAGCAGCCCGGACTCCTCGTGCTGGGCCAGGTATTTCAGCATCCGTGGCATGGCGGTGACCACCGGACGGGAGCTGCGCAGACCGCGCAGGGTGTTGATCCGCAGCCCGATCAGGAACAGGGCGGTCGCCTCGCTGGGAACCCGGGCGGTGAACCGTCCCGGAAAGACCTCGGACATCGTGCGCTCCCTTCGTAACAACGTTATAGAACGCTGTTACGGTAACATCGGATCGTGCCGCGGCCAAGAGTTCACGACGACGAATTGCGGACGCGCCTGCTGGCCGAGGCCGGACGGACGGTCAACACCGCGGGCATCGGGGCGCTGTCGCTGCGATTCCTGGCCACCCGGGTCGGCACCTCGACATCCGCGGTGTACTCGCTCTTCGGTGGCAAGCCCGAGTTGCTCGGCGCGCTCTACGAGGAATCGTTCGCCCAGTTCGGCGCCGCCCAGCGGGCCGTACCGGTGACCGGCGATGTGGTCGCCGACTTCGCTGCGCTGGGCCGGGCTTATTGGACCTGGGCGATCGAGCATCCCGATCTGTACGCGGTGCTGTTCTCCAGGGTGCTGGGCGATGTGAAGCCGACGAAGGCCCAGGCGGACGCGGCCGGCTCGACCATCACGCCGCTGTCGGAGCTGGTGCGATCTGCGGTGGCCACCGGGCAGATGGCGGGCGACCCGTCCGCCATCACCTTCGCCATCTGGGCAGCCGTGCACGGAGCGGTGTCGCTGGTGCTGGCCAACTGCGCTCCTGTTGACGAGCAGACCCGGTCGGACTGGTTCGGCGCCACCGCGGGTGCGGTCATCCGGGGGTGGTTGGTGCACGGCTGAACACCGCCCCAGCCAGGCACCGCCCGGCCGGCTATTCCGCCTCGGGCGCAGTCTGCCGAGGTGTTTTCCGGCCGGTCAACGACCGAAATGACGGCAGTGCCATGCCGTTGGCCGATCCGACGATGAGGACGGTGGCGACGATGGCCAACAAGTACAGCGGGTACCCCATCAGCAGGCGGGCGGTCGCCAGCCAGCCGACCTCGTTCGCAGCGTAGAGCTGCTTCTGCACCACGAACCGGGCGCCGAATACCAGCACCCACACCGCGGTGGCGTAGTCATAGCGCCGCACCAGCTTTCGGTCCGATCGCCAGGTCGACCCGCGGCCGTTGACGCCTTCCCACAGCACGCCGATCAGCGGCCAGCGAACCAGGATGGAGATCAGCAGCGCGCTGCCGTAACCGACGAACGACCAGATCCCGAACAGGAAGTAGCCCTTGGCGGAGCCGGTGCGGTAGGCGATGAATGCCGCCAGCCCGACGCCGAAGAGACCCGCGATGGCCTGGGTCACCGGCTTGTGCCGGACCAGCCGCACCCCGGCGATGATCAGCCCGGCGGCCAGCGCTGCTCCGATCGCCCAGCCGAGCGAGGTGATGGCGTTGACCAGCACGAAGACGACGACCGGAAGCCCGGAATCGAGCATGCCCATCGGGCCGCCCATCTGTTCCCATATGGTGGGTGCTATTGGGCGGGCCGGCTCACCGTCGGCCAGCACGGCACGCGGCTCGCCCTCGCCGGAGGAGCCGGCCGGCAGCGGAGAGCTCACGCGTGCGCCGGCAACAGCTCGTAATCGGGGTTGTAGATGACCTTGTGGCCGTCCCGCATGGCAAGACGTCCCTTGGCCTTGACCGTGCGGCCCGTCTCTACGCCGGGAATCGACCGCCGGCCGAGCCAGATCAGCGAGACCGCGTCAGTACCGTCGTACAGCTCCGCATGCAGTGTGGCCACGGCGTCGGTCGGCCGCAGGTCGACCGACCTGAGCCGGCCGATGATGGTCACCCGCTGGCCCTGCCAACAGCCCGCAGCGTGTTGACAGCCGGACGCGTCGACCTCGGAACTCAGGTCTGCTGCGTCGACTGTCTCGTCATCGGTGGTCAGCTTCTTCATCCACTGACCGAACTTGGTGGTCATGCTGGTGAGGATATCGCTCGGGACGGCACGCCGGGCGCTACCCGATGAGATCGGTTCGGGTTCCCCGGCCGGCCAGTACCGCGGCGACATCGGGCGCCCGATATCCGGGTCCCTTGAGGATCTTGCCGTCGCTCCGGCGAACCGGGCGGCCGTCCGCGCCCAGCTTGGTCATGTTGGACGCGTGCACCTCGTCCAGCACCGCGTCCAGGTCGATACCGTAGACGTGGGCGCTGCCGTAGGCGATGTACACGATGTCGGCCAATGCGTCTGCGATCGCGGTCAGGTCTCCCGCCGCAGCGGCGTCACGCAGCTCGCCGACCTCTTCCTCGATCAACGCCAGCCGTAGCGCGACCTCGTCGTTGCCCACCGCTGCCGTCGGGGAGCTGCGCAGCGGCAGGCCGAAAGTGTCATGGAACTGCGCCACCTGAGCGGCGATCCGCGAGCCGGGCCCCGTAGCTGTCGGCTGTTGGCCGGCCGGCCGGGCAGCCCAGGCAACAGCGGGCTCGTCGGCCGACTGGGTCGCCGCCCGGGCAGAATTCGACATCGCCGTCAGGCGCAGTCGACGCAGACCAGCTTGCCGCCGCCGTCGGAGGACAGCCGGCTGCGGTGCTGGACCAGGAAACACACCGAGCAGGTGAACTCGTCCGCCTGCTTCGGGATGACCTTGACGACGAGTTCCTCGCCGGACAGGTCGGCGCCGGGGAGCTCGAAGGACTCCGCGGTGTCGCTCTCGTCGATGTCGACGACAGCGGACTGCGCCTCGTTGCGGCGGGCCTTGAGTTCCTCGAGGGAATCCTCGCTGGTCTCGTCGGACTCGTTGCGTCGTGGGGCGTCGTAATCGGTTGCCATGTCATGACCTCATTCGTTCTACCTGGGTGCTACTCGGTGCTGCTGGAGAGCTGGGTCGCTCGCAAGCCGGTTGATGCCCTGCCGATAACGCTGCGATGCGCGCTTTTGTGCCCAGGATCTGGGACTGATCGCCGGCCCGCACTTGACGCGTTGGTCA
>CAXSEW010000213.1:0-7148 GCA_964236185.1 uncultured Nakamurella sp.
TGCTGCCGGTCACGTACGCCGGGTTGGGCTGCACCAGCTTCGGTATGTCTGCAACCTCGGGAGCGAGATACTCGAAGTCTTCGATCGTGCGGGTGTCGTCGGCGGCGATCGTGATCAGGTGTGCCCGTTCGGACTCGTCCAGCCGCAGTGCGTCGGCGATCGCCGTCAGAACCTGGCCAGAGGCACGCACGTCGCGGCCCTGCTCGAGGAACGTGTACCAAGTGGTGCTGATCCCGGCGAGAGTTGCCAGTTCTTCGCGTCGCAGCCCGGGCGTGCGCCGGCGGGCGGAGCCGGGTAGCCCGACGTCGGCCGGTGAGGTGCATTCCCGTCTGGCGCGCAGGAACGAGCCGAGCTCCTGGCTTCGCTCGTGGTTCACGTTGGTCATTCGGCTGCCTTCCAAGTAGCGCGGGTACCAGTATGAAGCGGCTCTGGATACCACGCGCAGAAGCCGCGACACTGGCAGATATGAAGGCATGGATTCTGGATTCGACCGGTGCTGGGCTTCGACTGGAGGAGGTGCCAGATCCGTCCGTGCGCAGTGGCGGAGCGGTGCTTCGGATGCTCGCTGTGCAGGTGCCGGCCTACACCCATGCGCTCACTACGGGTGGTCGTGGTGGCATCGCGACACCGACCGTGTTGGGCATCGGTGGTATCGGCCGGGTCGAGGCCGTAGCAGACGACGTTCACACCGTCCGGCCTGGCGACATCGCCCTGTGTACCGGGTTCCTCGCCACCGGGCGGGTCGCTGACCCTGAGGAGGTGCTACTGGGCTGGACCGGGATCGGTGGTCGCGGAACACCCTCTACAGCCACGGACGCGATGCGCCGGGTGTGGCGCACGGGCACGTTCGCGGAGCAGGCGTTGATGCCGGCATCAACGCTTGTCGCCCTGCCCGGCGCCGAGCGGTACCCGAACATGGCTCGACTCGCTTTCCTGCCCTGGCTGACCGTCGCGGGCGCAGCAGTGGAACGAAGCGCTCTCAGTCCAGGCGATCGAGTCGTCGTGACCGGGGCGAGCGGGCAGCTCGGAGGGGCAACCGTGCTGCTCGCACTCGCCCGTGGAGCGGGCACCATCGCCGCGGTCGGTCGAAACGCCTCCAGCCTGGAGCGGCTAGCAGCACTCGATCCACGCGTGCGTACGGTCCGCTCCGTCGGCGATCGGGCAACCGACGCCGCAGCGATCACCAAAGCAATCGGCGGAGACGCCGACGTGACGATCGACGCCCTGGGCCCCACACCGACAACCGATCTCACTATGGCGGGATTTGACGTGCTCCGTCTCGACGGCACCATGGTGCTTCTGGGCGGAGTCCGGCAAACCCTCCCGATCCCTTACGACGAGTTCATGCACCGCCGCATCACCCTGCGCGGCTCCTGGATGGCGTCCAACGACACTGCCTACTCGATCTGGCGACAGGTAGAAGCTGGCCTGCTGGACCTCAGCGCCCTTGAAGTGAGCACCGCAGGCCTCGACGACCCCGACACGGTCCTCGCCCGCGCCGAAGCAACCAGCGGGCTTGCCTTCGTGGCCCTGCTCCCCTGACCACTACCGCCTCGATTGCTACCTACGGTTGGCGGAGCAGCGACGGCCCTCATCCGATCGAAACTCGCTTCCTTGACCCATCGGCTCACCCGGGCTGGAAGGGCAGCAGCACACCAGCCATCGAGCAAGTGCCGGTGCGGGACCCTCGTGCGAGTCATTGAGGTGATCACGAGTCAAGCCAGATCGAGCACAAGCGGACGATGATCGGAGACTTCGGGCGTTGCAAGTACCTGGAACGATGCCACCGCATCCACGTCAGAAACGAGCAGGTAGCTGGCATGCCGGACAGGTTTCAGGTAGGCCGACGTCCGAGTGTCACACTCACCGACTAGGTCGGTAAGCCCACTCTTGCTGAATATCTCGAAGGTTTCGGAGTCCGGCAGAATGTTCATATCACCAGCTGCGATCACCTGGTCAGCCTCCTGGCGTACGTGACCGATCAGAGCGGCCACTCGTTCGGCTTGCATCCGCCGTTGCGAAGTGTCGCTCTTCCCCGAAGACATGCGTACACCGTGGAAGTGGGCAACCGTCGCGCAGTTTCCGTCCCGTCCCACGACTCGGACGGCGTGCGCCAGCCGGCCACGGTCCTGAGCCGGCCAAACATCGTGATGAGCGAAGGCGCCGTGGACGAACGCGGCCTCCCCGCCGACCACTGCCAGGTGCGGCGCCACGAAGGTGGCGATCCCGAACTGCTGCCGGCGCACCGTTCCGTCCTCGCAGTGCACGGGGCCGGTGTCGCAGGCGAAGAACTGCGCCTGGTGCTCCGGTAACGCGTGGCGCACCTCGTCGAACAGGCTGGAACGCTGTTGCGAGGTGCGATCCGCATCGGCGTAGGTAACCCATCCGCGATAGCCCGGCGTCCAGGTCACCTCCTGCAGACACAACACATCGGCACCGCAGGTCGGTAACCACTGAGCTAAGGACTCGAACATGCCGCCGCACCACGCGTTCAGGCTGACCACTCGCACGGGTGGAGACTGCCATATCCGAAGCCCACCGGCCGAAGCGCACCTTGCATCTGCGCTACACCCGCACGGAAAGTATCGTCCCGGTAGCGAAAACCTGACTGGGATACTGTATGACTTTCGCGGCCCCTCACCCCCAACTGTGACCGAGCGGGTTCAAATGGCGGCGATGATCCGGTGCCGGTTGGTCGCCATAAGTCCGGCAATGTCGGAAGTCGGTACCAGCGCTTCAGGGGCGTGCGGGACCGAGGGGTACAGGTGGAGTTCCGTGCTCACTCCGACAGCGACCAGTCGTTGGGCGTACGCCAAGCTCTCGTCACGGAAGATGTCGAGCTCACCGACTTCGATGTAGGCCGCCGGCAGACCACGGAAGTCCTGCAGACGAGCGGCCGCCGCATACGGCGAAACGACGGAGCCACCGACCTCGTCACCGAGCAGAGCGCCCCAGCCGGTGATGTTGTCGTCGTAGGTCCAGGTCGCAAACGGGACCAGCTCGGCGTCGGGTACGACATTGCGATCATCCAGCATCGGGTAGATCAAGAGCTGTTTTCTCAACGCCGGTCCACCCTGATCGCGGGCGTAGATCGCCAGGCTGGCCGCGACCCCACCGCCGCCGCTGTCACCCATGATCGCAATCCGGGACGGATCGACGCCGAGGTCGGCGGCGTGGTCGTGCAGCCAGAGCAGGCCGGCGTAGGAATCGGTAACCGGTGTGGGCGCCGGGTGCTCGGGTGCGTAGCGGTACTCCACCGACAGGAACGGCACCCCTGTCGCCGAGACATACCTGGACACGGGGCCGTCGTAGATAGTGACGTTGCTCAGGATCATCCCGCCGCCGTGGATGTACAGGACGGCCGAGCCGGGCGTAGATCCGGTCTTTGAATACCAACGCAGCAGTAGCGTCGCACCGTCCTCGGCCGCCGTCTCGTAGTCCTGCATCGTGACGTCATCAGGCATCGGCAGCAGCCCATGTACCGCGGTCTGCAGGGCCTCCACATTCTGTCTCCGGCTGGCGACGTCACCTACGGCCGGTGGCTGGGCGTCGCCCGCCGCCGCGTACATCGCAGCGAGCGCGGCACCGACCTGCGGGTCGAGAGTAAAGGCCATGATGAGCTCCGGGTTTATCGGACTGCGCTGTCAGAGGAACTTCCACTTCTACCTTTACACTTTGACAGCGGTCAATCCCTAGGGCTAACTCTCGCAAGCAGCCGCCGATCGGTGACTGGGCCACGCATCCATCGGCAAACACTCGTCAAGTGATCCGTGCCGGAAGGCGAACGGTGACCGGGCGCCCCGGCGACCGTTCACACACGACCGAGATCGTCAACGCAAGCGGATCGCTGACAGGTCCGGTCACGGATCGGCGGGCGGATCGCTCTGCGCCTTGCTCGTGACGCAGTGGGGCGCCTGCCGCGGCACCGCAAAGATTGGCTGAGCCTGCGGTCGCGCTCACGACCTCGTTGCCGACGTCGCCGGTGCTGGGCTAACCCCCGTCACCGCCCAGCACGGAGTGGATCTCCGAGAGTGCCGCAGCGAGCGAAGAGTGAACTGATGCCCCGCGGCCAAGCCGGCGGCTGGCCTGCTTCAACATTGCCGTTTCGTGGCGCTCGGCAACGACATAGTCCGCATAGCCTGCGGCAGCGGACAGGTAGATCATGTCGGTGAGGTCGTTACCCGTCCAACGAGTGCCGACATTCAGGTGTCGGTCTTGCAAGATCGCCCGGTACATTCCGATGATTGGCATATCGCCCATATCGCGAAACATCGAGCCACGCACCCAGCTGGACATCTGCTCGGGGCGCATCCCCGAGCCGCGTGCCTCCTCGGCGATCTCAGTCGATAGATCGCTCAAAAGCAGTGCATCAACCGATCGGCGTTTTTGCTGACTGCGTCGCATCGTCTCTCCATCGAGCCAATTGCTGAACGTCTGATTGGCTGTAACCCAGTCAATCTGGGTCGTTGTCGCGGGAATCGGGTCGAAGTCCAAAATGACCGACACCATGGAGCTGGTATATGTCAGCGACTGGATAACGTGGGTTGCCTCTAGGGTGAAGTCCGACGGTGCCTCAGCGGAGACGAAACGTCCGTTGGCAGCGTTCGCCTGGAGCGTGAAGGGCTCCAAAAGCCGCTGCGCTGGTTCTGCACAGATGCTCCGCAGGAGTGCTCGCCGAAGCTCCTCCCGACGCACGACCAACGGGTCGCGCATCTGCCAGCCACGGCTTAGGCGCAGCATGGTCAGCCCGAGCTGGTAGCGCCGAGCATCGTCGTTCCAATGTGTCGTTTCCGAATAGTGCCCAGACGACAGAGGCAAGATGATCTTTCGCTGCCCGACCAATCGAGCCAGATCCAGTGCCGCCCTTACTTCGGTGGTAGATGCCGCAGGCTCTCGGTCGTTCAGTGCCTTTGATACTCGACTCCAGATGTTCTGGTCGAGGTAGACGATCAAGCGACCGTCAAGCTGGTCTGCACGGTCGAAGCGGGGAAGTTCTAGCGCAAAGTGATCGCCGTCAGTCGTCTCGAAGGCGACCGCCTGGAGCGGCGGGCTCCACGTGGTGCCCTTGATACGTGTACGGAAGCTGCCGTTCTCAGGCAACGGCGCTGTTCCGACGGCCCCGTCATCGCGATGAAGGATCACGATGTTGGTCGTCCAGTCAATCGTCACAAGGGTCAGAGACGGATTGTTGCTGGCCTCCATGTCGGCGATCATCTCAGATGCTGCCCCTGAAGATCCCGACTCACCGTCACCCCGACGTTCAACAAAGCAGCCGGGAACGATGCGTCATAGTGCTCGCCCCCGGCGTGCGGGTGAGGAGAGAGAGCTGCGCTTCACGCGCGAAAATACTGGCGTGGTGCACGGCGCGCGGCTTGAAGGACCAGGCCGCAAGCGGAACGCTCACCGGTCAGCGGTCGACGACCGGGCAACGTTCCCCGGCCGGCTCGTCGGCGACTCGCATCAGCGACCCGACCAGCAACCCGCAAACTGGGCAGGCCGTCGCTGGCCTGCCACCGGTGACGATTCGCCGGAGCGAACTTCATCTACCTGATGTTGCAGATCACTGCGACCGCGGTGGCCGGGGTGGAGCGCGTCACGGTGACAGGGCTGCTGACGCACAGGCCCCGACCCCCGTCTATGAACGATGAGGCGCCGGTCAGTTCGTAGGTGCCGGGCGGCACAGTGAGGCTGAAGCGGCCGTCGGCGTCGGTAGGTGCCGATGCTGCGACGGGGCCGTTGGTGGCGGTTCCGCGATGCGCCACCACGGTACCCACCAGTGGTCGGGCAGCTCCGGGAGCTGGGCCGCCGATAGCCACCAGCTGTCCGGTGACCGTCACGGACACCTCGACCGGTGAGACCGGCGTTGGGGGCGCAGCGGCCGGCCGGAAAGCAAAGATGGCCAACAGCACAGCAGCAGCAGCCAGGGCCCCGGCCGCCGTGACCCATCGTGCTCGGATCGTCGAGCGGTGTGGGCGTGGGCCTTGGACCAGGGCGGCCCGCAGTCCGTCTGAGGCCTTAATGTGCGTAGTAGCTCGATGCATCAAAGTGCTCAGGTCGCGCTCGGTCATGGCGTCACCGGTTCGTCGCGTTCGGTCATCGGAGTCAGATAGGAAGCCAGGTCACTCGGTGCGGCTTTCCGGAGCTTGGCCAGCCCGTCGTGGGTCTGGGAGCGGACGGTGCCTTCAGAGATCTGCATGATCTCCGCGACTTGGCCGGCGGTCAGGTCATCCAGATATCGCAGGACGAGCACGGTCCGCTGCCGACGGGGGAGCTTCGCGAGGGCGGTGAGTAGATCAGCCCGGAGTATCGTGCTGTCCTGGTGGTCTGTCGCGGCAGAACCCGGTAGTACCGCCGTCGGGGTCTCGCGGACCACCCGCAACCTGCGGACCCAGGAAAGATATTCTCTGACAACCGCTTTCCGCACGTAGGGCAGCGGGTCACCACTGATGAAGTCCCACCTGGCCAGACACTTGGACATCGCCGTCATCACCAGATCCTCGGCTCCGTGGTGGTTGCCGAGCAGCAGGAAAGCGGTCCGCACCAGGGAGTCCAATCGGGCGGCCAGGAACGCGCCCGGGTCGACCTGGTCACCCAAAGCACGCTCCGGGTCCGCCCGCTCAGCCAAACATCACCTGCACCACCTTCTGCTCCACCTTTAAGGACGAACGGCGAAGTTACAACGTTGGGCCGACTGCATCGCCAGTCGGCCACGTGGTCACCGCCGACGATCGCCGCGACTTGCCCGGCGCACCACGGCGGCATCAGCGAACACCGGTTACGCCTAAGGGATCCCGGATTCTCACAGCTGCCCATTAGCGGCATAAGCGCTCACTTTGCTCCCTCCGATCGCCGTTGGCCGCGGCTGTCAGGGGAACTGTTTCCAGTGCCCCTCGGAGACGACCTCGACGGTGCCATCGGCCACCTTTATGGCCGTCTGGTCGTCGATGGCGTACGCCGGGCCGCCAATCTCGGTGGCCCAGCGCTCCGCCTCGGCCAGGGTGTTCGTCGGGAAGACGTCCAGGTGGGGGAAGATCGAGAAGTCGACGACCCCCAAAGCCTTGTCGTCCTCCGCGGACAGCCACTCCACGAAGTTGGCACCGATCCGGGGAGTCATCGCCATGCTGCCGGCGCTCACGCCCACCCAGACC
>CAXSEW010000214.1:0-7146 GCA_964236185.1 uncultured Nakamurella sp.
GGCGCCGTTGAGCTGCATCGCCGTCAGATTCAGCGCCTGCGATTTGTTCATGGAGTTGTTCATCATCAGCACCGCGCCGGTGAACATCGCCAGGAAGACCGCCATCAGCGTCATTCCCACGGTCAATTCGATCAGCGAAGTACCCCGGTCGTCCCGCAGCCGCAGCCGCAGACGTCGCAATGAACCCGAAGCCCTGGTGCTCGTCGACGGGATCACGGCGTGACCACCACGCCCCACTTGCTGCCCAGGTAGGCCTCGACCGACTTCCGCTCCGCCGTGGTCAGCACCCTGTTGAAGGTGATGACGTCGCCGATCTGGCCGACCAGTCCGCGGTTCACTCCGGACTTGTTGAACGCGCTGCCGACGCTCGCCGCGAAGGATTGCTGGGACTGCGCCTCGTCGGTGGTGACCATGGGTCCGGCTTGTCCCTTGGTGGTCGCCTGCTCACCGTTGTACCAGTTGTGTGTCGGCGACCCGGTGTTGAAGGACCAGTCATTTTGATTCGGGTTGCTGCGGGGGATGGTGGTACCCACCCGCACGTTGAAGTCGTCGTTGTTCACGGCGGCTTGACCGAAGAGGTAGTTGTAGGTGCCGGCGGCGCCGGTGGTGTTCGCCGCGACGAAGACGGTGCGGTACTGGCCGGAGCTGCTCGATGAGTTCAGCACCCGGCCGGCCGTGGCGAAGTTAGCGGCGTTGCGCCCGTTCCAGGTACTGATCGCCGGTTGGCTGGTCCCGTTGGACTGGGTGAAGTTGACCCCGGAGCTGCTCTTGTCCTTCCAGCAGCCGACGGCCGTCGTCGCAACGGTGCCGGTGCACGCGGAACTGGCGAAGAAGACGTTCGGGTCGGAACCGTCCAGCCACAAAGACATTCCGTTCGCGGCAGACATCACCGAGGGGTAGGGCAACGCGTTGACGCCGGCCGACGGTGGACCGGTGCCGAAGTCGTTGGTGGCGGTGACCGCGACCGTGTAGGCCCCGCCGGCCAGACCCGAGATGGTGCAGCTCGATCCGGTGGTCGTGCAGGACGCCCCGCCCGGGGACAACGTGGCCGTGTAGGAGTCCGCCACTCCGGTGGCCGGAGCCGTCCAGGAGACGTTCACCGCATTGTTGGCGTTCACCACCGCCACCGCGAGCGGCTCGGACGGCTTGATCGAAATCCCCCACTTGTGGGCCAGGTAGTCCTCCACGGCATGCCGTTGGGTGTCGGACAGCACCTTGTCGAAGGTGATGACGTCGCCGATCTGGCCGACCACGCCGCGGCCGTACAGCCCGTTGGAAACGCTGGCCGTGAACGACTTGACCGCACTGGATTGATCGGTGGTGATGACCCTCGCCGGGCCGTTGACGTTGACCAGCTTGACCCCGTTGGCCCAGTCGTTGGTGCCGGCCGGGTTGAAGGACCAGTCGTTTCCATTCGGCGCGCTGCGCGAGGTCCCGCTACCGACCCGCACGTTGTAATCCTGCCCGGACTGGCCGAACAGATAGCTGAACTGGTTGGCGGTGGTGACGTTGGCGGCCACGAACACGGTCTGGTAGTTGGCGGACGGCTTGACCGAGGTCATCACGTCGCCGGTATCGGCGAAGTTGGCCGCGGACAGGCCGTTCCAGGTGCTGATGCCCGGTTGGCTGGCCGGCGTGGCCTGGACGAAGTTGTTGGCCACACTCTGCCCACTCTTGTCCAGCCAACAGCCGATCGCCGTCGTCGTCACGGCCCCGGTGCAGGAGGAGCTGCCCAACAGCACGGAGGGATCGGCACCGTCGAGCCAGAGGGTCATGCCGTTGGCGGCGGACATGACGTCGGCCGGATAGGGAATGGCCCGCACGGCAGCGGAGGCGGGACCGGTACCGAACCGGTTGGTCGCAGTCACGGTGAGGGAGTAGGTGACCCCGTTGATCAGTCCGCCGGAGATGGTGCAGGTGAGACCACTGCTGGTGCACGAAGCCCCGCCGGGGCTCAACGTTGCCGTGTAACCGGTGACCGCACTGCCGTTGATGCTGGCCGGCGCAGTCCACGAAGCGGTCACCGTGGTGTTGCCGTTGACCACGCCGACGGTTTGCGGGGCGGACGGTGGGCTGCCGGTGACCGCCCAGCTGAACGCTGCGCTGGACGCCGAGAAACCGTAGGTATCGGTAGCTGTGACAGTGATGCCGGTCGTTGTCACGGTGGTGGTTGGGGCCGTTCCGGTGATCAGTCCGGTCGAGGAGTTGAGGGTCAACCAGGACGGCAGGTTCGAGGCCGAGTAGGTCAGCGGCCCGGTGCCGCCGGTCGTCAGCGCCGCCACGTCGAGGCTGTCGGCGCCCCCCGCGGCCGCGGTCCGGTCGCCCGGGTTCGCCACCCGCGGAGCGGCGTTCACGATCACGACGAACGGCGCACTCGTACCCGTCGCGCCGGCGCTGTCGGTCACGCTGACCGTCACGGTGCCGAACGTCTGCGGTGCGCTGGTGACCGTGCCGGTGAGCACACCGCTGCCGTTGATGGCGAATGTCCCGGGCCCGTTGTTGAGCACGTAGGTGCAAGGGGTGTTCGGGCAGCTGGTCGCCAGCTGCGTCGAGGGCACCGCGAGACCCACGGTGAGACTTTGATTTCCGGGTCCGGTCACCGTCGGTTTGGCGTAGACGGTCAGCTGGAACGTGACGTTCTGGCTCGCGTACACGGTGGGATTGGTGCTCTTCACCGATTTGGTGTCGGTCACCGTCAGGACCACCGAGCTGGCGCCCACCGTGGTCGGCGTCCCCGACAGCACCCCGGCGGGCGTCAAGGTGAAACCGGCGGGCAAGGTGGTGCTGGACCAGGTGAACGAGCCCGAACCACCGGTGACGGACAGCGGCACCGCGTCGGCGGTGCCGACCGTACTGGTCTGTGGTCCCGGCACGGCAGCCGCGAACGGCGGATAGTTGATCGTCCACGAGATCGGCACGGTCGCCGTGCGATTGACCGAATCCTTGATCGTCAACACGACCGCGAACGTCTGCGGTAGTACGCCATTTTTCGCCAATCCAGCAGTGGTCGGCGTACCGGTGATGACGGCCTGGTTGTTGACCGTCGCCAACGACAGGCCGGGCGGCAGAGTCGTATTCGGGTCGGACCATGTGTACGGGACGTTGCCGCCGGTCGCCGTCACGTTCAATGCGGTGATTGCCGTGCCGATCAGGCTCGCCTGAGCGGCGGGCGGTACACCGGACACCGCGGCCAGCACGGTCACGGTGAAGCTCACAGCGGTGGCCCGCCCGAACCCGTCGGTGACCGTCAGCGTGATCGGTGTCGACCCCGCCACGACCGACGGCGTACCGGTGATTCGCCCGGTCGCGGTATCAAGACTCAGCCCGACCGGCAGATTTCCTGCGGTGATCGTGACTTTGAAGGTCGGAACCGCCGTGATCGTGGCCGCAAGGTCAACGGTGTCACCGACGGCGACCGTCAGCACACCTGGGTTGCTGGCCTGGGTGCTGAACGGATAAGTCAGCGTTGGTGCTACCGGGGGGGATTGGCTCACGTTGAACAACGGATCGTCGACGGCACTGATCAGCGTCGAGGTCACGTACGTACACCCGGCGGCCGGGCACCGCGCCCCCGACCAGGTCACCGTCACCGCTGCTCGCAGATATGCGATCCCGGTGGACACTGCGGCGGCGGAACAGGTGGCGTTCGAGGTTGCCGCCTTGTCCATCACGCAGGTACCGAGGGCAACGGACGTGCGGTAGCTGATGCCGTTGATGGTCTGCTGCGGGCCACCGAGGCTCGGCACCACTACCGGACTGCCGGTGCCGGACAACGCTTGTGGTTCGATGGCCCTGACCAGGGGCGGCAGGTCGGACGAGGGCGTCGCCCGGATCATGTCGACGGCGGAGTTCGCAATCTGGGTGGCGACCTGGGTCGCCCGCTGCAGGCTGGTGGACGACACCGCGTTGACGAAGAAGGTGGTGAAGGCAGCCATCACCACCGCGATCAGGCCGATGGACACCAGGGTTTCCAAGAGTACGAAACCGTCGTCATCACGCCGGGCAGGACTGAGCAGGAAGGGATTTCTCACGGGTCGCCAGGCCAGCTACTTGCCGCTGAGCAGCTTCTCGAGATCACCCTGGGCCGAGGGGGACAACGGTGCGGAGAAGATGGTCAGCGTCAAGGTCAGGTTGCACTTCCCGTCGATGCCGGCCCTGGTGCCATCGGCTGATGACGGCGCAAGTTGAACAGCGGTGACCAGCGCACGTCGGGGGCCCGTCCACTGGATGGCCCGGAGAAAAGCCAGGTTGTGGCGGCCCAGGCCGGTGGCGTTGACCGTGATGATCATCTGCACCAGACCGGTCGTGGACGCCGGAGCGGCGGCCGCCGCGGTACTGCCGGTGGACGGGGCAACAGGGGCCGCAGTTCCGGCCGCGGCAGTCTGCCCGCCCGGCGTGGCGACGGGTGCGGCGGCTCCGACGATGACACTGGTCAGCACCACCCCCGCTGCGCTCGCCTGGGCGGCGAGCTGGCGGGTGAACGCCGGCAACCCCCCGTCGGAAGGCAATTGTGCAAGTGCTGCGGACAGGCCGGCCTGCAGGGCGCCCTGATCGCCGTTCTTCTCCTCGAGTGCGTCATTGCGCTTCTGCAACACCTGGTTGTGCTGATTCGCCGATACGGTCTGGTCCCGATCCGAGGAAGCAGCGGAAAGCTGGGGATCGATGACCATGAACCATCCGGCCAGGACGATCAGCACGGCTAACACAGCGCCACCGCCCAGCCACGCCCGCTTGTTCTCGCGGAGCCGGTTGATCTGCATCAGCCACCGCCGACATCGAAGCGGTGGCTGAGCAGCACGTTGGTCAATCCGATGGTCAGGCTGAACTGGGTTCCGGAGGTGGCGCTCGCGGCGGTATTCGAGACCGGCAGCACGTCGACCAGGCCGGGTACGGCCTGCAGGTTGTCGACGTAGTCCGACAGGTCGTTCAGTGCCCGACCGGCCCCGGTGATGGCGATGGTGCCGATGCGTGGCAGACCAGAGGTGTCCAAACCGGTGCCGGCCGTTACGCCGGTTGCGCCGACGACCGCCGCGGTGCTGATGGTGATGGATTCCTGGGTGATCACCATCGCCTTCGGGAGGTTGCTCTGCAGGGCAACCATCAGCGCGACGAGGTCCACGTCGCCGCCCATCACCTCGGCAACCTCGGTCTGGACCTGACTGACCGACCCCTGGATGGCCACGACGGACGAGAACGACCGTCCCACCCGCTCCAGTTGCTCTGTCTGGCCCTGTGCCGTTTTCCGATCTGTTGCGGCGGCGGTTTTCTCACCAGCAGCCAGGTAGTAGCCGCCGGCGCAGGCCAGTAGCAGCAGAACCAGCCCCACCGCCATCAGCTTGCGAAGTAACTTGAGGTGCCGGGCGTTGACCAATTCCGGTGGGGTGAGGTCCGCCGCTATTCCCCAACCGGGCAGCGCGGTCCAGATGGCCGGCCTGTCGGCGACCGTGACCGGGTGGCTCATGCTGCTGCACCCATGGCCAGGCCGATGGAGACGGCGCTGGCTGTGGCGGTGGGATCGCCCGAGCCCGCAGGTGCCGCCGCTGACGCCGATCGGTCGAGGTGTTGGAGCGGGGTGACAACGACGGTGGGCAAACCATTCTGGGTCGAGAGCGCCGCGGCCAGCCCGGGCAGCGCTGCCCCGCCGCCGGTCAGGGCGATACCTTCGATCAGCGCACCGTCGGCGCCCGATCTGAAGTAGTTGATCGAGCTTCTGATCTCGGCCAGCAGCGGTCGGATTCCGGTTTGCAAGGCATCGGACGCGGCATCGCCACGAGTGGTCAGACCCCGCTCGCACTTCAAGGTCTCAGCCTCTTCGCGATCGAGTTCGAGACTGTCCGCGAGGGCCTCGGTCAACTGCTGACCACCACGGGCCAGCGTCCGGACCAGTTGTGGCACACCGCGGTTGTGGATCACGATGGAGGTCAGGTGCGCCCCCAGGTCGATGACCGCCTGAACGCCCAGGTGCTCATCGGCGATGGCGCGCAGCGTTCCGAACGAGGACAGGTCCACGCGGGCCACCGTGAATCCGGCCCGCTCGACAGCTTCGACTGCGGCCAGCACCGGCCCGCGAGGAGTCGCGATCAGCAGGCCGGACACCATGCCGGTCTGGGGGTCGGGATCACCCACCTGCACGTAGTCCAGGATCACCTCGTCCATCGGCAGCGCGATGATCTCGCGGGCCTGGAACGGTAGTGCTTTCGCCCGTTGCTGCGCATTCAGGTTCGGAATCTCCAGCGGTCGCACCACCGCCTGCGGATTGGCCATGCCCAGGATGATGCTGCGGCCCTTGAGACTCTTGCCGGCCATCAGCTTCTTCAGTGCCTGGGTGACGACGGGCTGCTCGATCACCACGCCGTTCACGACGGCTCCGGCCGGCAGCGGCACGGAGCTGTGACCGGTCAGGGTGGCCGACGGACGACCGGCCTTGGACGACAGCGCAAGCATGGTGGCGCGCACCGAGGTGGCGCCGATGTCCAGCCCGATGGCGTGGCCGCCGCGGCTGACGGGTCGTTTGCGGGCACGTGCCGGCAAAAGCTTCATCTCACCACCTCCGGCTGGGCTGCCTCGATACGGTCTGTCATCCACCGACCACCAGGTGGGCGTAGAAGTCGGTGACCGAGGAGCCGACGAAGAAGGTGATCAGCGCCGCGGCGATCATGAACGGGCCGAAGGGAAGTGTGCTTTTTCCGGTCGCCCGGCGAGCGGCGATCTTGCCGATTCCCACCACGGACCCGAGAAAGAATGCCGCGAACGCGCCGACCGCCAGCAGGGGATAGGAGAAGTAGGCCAGGAAACCGCCGACCAGGCCGGCCAGCTTGACATCGCCGGCACCCATTCCGGTCGGGAACAGGGCGGCCAGAACGAAATACATCCCGAAGAGCAGGGCAGCGCCGACACCGGCCCGCAGCAGTGCGGCCACATCCTGCTGCCCGAGAGCGGCCAGCGCCAACAATAGGGCCAGAACCGGATAGGACGGATAGACGATCGCGTTCGGAAGCCGGCCGACGTCCAGGTCGATGAATGCCAAACCGATACCCGCGGCAGTGAAATAGAGCACGGCCGGCAACGCAGCCAGCTGGTGCAGGCCGCCGATCCGCAGGGTGACCGCGACGAACAGCACCGCCGTCATCAACTCCACCAGCGGAT
>CAXSEW010000215.1:0-7123 GCA_964236185.1 uncultured Nakamurella sp.
CGCCAGGTAGCGCAGGCTGGCGTACCCGGTACCGAAGTCGTCGATCGCGATGCCGACACCGGATTCCCGCAGCTCGGTCAGCTGCCGCAGGGTCGACGACCCGGAATCCAGCAGGACCGATTCGGTCAGCTCGAGGATGAGGTCGGCCGGGGCCAGGTGATGGCGGGCGAGCGCGCTGTGCACCACCCGCGGCATGTCGGCATGCTGCGCCTGGCGGGCGCTGAGGTTGACCGCCATCGTCGCCGGTCGGTCGCCGGGATGGTCGGCGCGCCAGCCGGCCAGGCAGGCCAGCGCGAGATCGAGAACCTGCTCCCCCAGCGGGGTGATCATG
The DNA here is from genome assembly GCA_964236185.1 of uncultured Nakamurella sp. Lineage (GTDB taxonomy): Bacteria > Actinomycetota > Actinomycetes > Mycobacteriales > Nakamurellaceae > Nakamurella. Next base: position 332 of record CAXSEW010000215.1, read on the forward strand.
CCGGTCTCCTCGGCGATCGGGATGAAGGCGTCCGGCCGGATGGGCCGGCCTGCCGCATCGGTCAACCTGGCCAGGGCCTCGAAGCCGACCAGACCGTTGTCGGACAGGTCGTAGACCGGCTGATAGGCAACGGTGAGTGCGGGTGGCCCGGCGCGGTCCGGGTCCAGGGCCTGCCGCAGCACCCCTTCCACCCGGTTGCGTTCGACGACGTCAGCGCCGAGCGACTCGTCGAAGATCTCGACACGGTTCTTGCCCAGCTGTTTCGCCCGGTACAAGGCGGAGTCCGCATCGCGCAGCACATCTTGCGCGGTGCTGCGGGGTGGCGCGAAGGTCATCCCCACGCTCACCGAGATGTTGTGCCGTCGCCCATCGATGTCGATGGGTCGGCTCAGTTCGGCACGGATCCGGTCGGCGACCTTGGACGCCACCTGCCGAAGGACCGACTGGTGCGACGTGCCGCCGGTGCCATCGGCCGCCTGACCGGTCGTGCTCGCTCCGACCGGAGAGGGCTCGAGGATGACCACGAATTCGTCGCCGCCCACCCGCGCCACCGAATCCGACTTGCGGATGAGGTTCTCCAGTCGCTCGGCGACCCGGGCCAGCACCGCGTCGCCCGCGGCATGGCCGTGCTGGTCGTTGACCTTCTTGAATCCGTCGAGATCGCAGAACAGCACGGCGACCTCCGCCCCGAGGCGGTCGCCGCGGGCCAGCGCGGATGTCATCCGGTCCAGCAGCAGCGCCCGGTTCGGCAGGCCCGTCAGCGGATCGTGCAGAGCCGCATGCTCCATCCGGCGCTCGATCTGCACGATGTCGGTGACGTCCCGGATGATGGACAGGTAGCTGACGACAGTGCCGCTCTCGTCCCGATGAAACGGCGTGCTCTGCCTGGCGAGCCAGCGCTGACCGTCCGGGGAACGGACCCGCATGCGGAAAGTGATGCTCTCGCCGTCCGGCAGTTGGGCGATCGTGATGTCGACCCGGTCGAGCGCTTCCTGGTCCTCCGCAACCACGAGTTCCCGCAATCGCGGGCCCTCGTCGACCGGGCTGTTGCCCGGCGGCCAGCCGAGCAGCTCCAGCACGCTGCGGGACGCCCACGTCAGCTGACCGGTTGTCATGGCAGTGATCACGGTGATGTCCGGCGAGGCGGCGAGCACCGCGGCATTGAAGGTCTGGGCCTCACGCAACGCGTGCTGAGTCTGGCGTTCGACGGTGACGTTCTCGGCGATCACCAGGCCACCGATGACGTGGGCGTTCTCGTCGACCAGCGGGCCGATCCGGCTGTGGAACGCCACTCCCGTCACGCTGCTGACGTGGTCGAGCTCGCTGAACTGGCCGCGGAGTGCATCTCGGTAGTAAGGACCGATTTTCGCCCACACGGAAGCGGGCACCACCTCCGGGATCAGCTTGCCTTCCATGGCCGACTGCTCGTACCCCACATCAGCGGGGCTGACGCCGCCGGCCAGTACATAGCGAAAACTCTTGTCGAAGATGAAGACAGCCGTGTGCGGCAGGTTGGCAACCAATTGGCGATAACGGATCTCAGTGGCGTGGTCGAACATCGCCGGGGACCTCAACAACAAGCCGTACGAGCGGCGCAGACACAGGTACAGCACGCCGGTGACGGCGGTCGACGCGGTGACGATGACGTCGATGGGCTGGCCCATCATGGCGCGCATCATCGATGTCGGCATGCCGTCGCCCGCGGCGAACAGGTCGAGGGCGTGCAGCACGTGGTGGGCCGCGCAAGCGATGAAGATGGCCGCGGTCGCCACCGCGAGGTAGTTGGTCAACAGCTGACGGGTGCTCACCAGACCACGGACGATGAAGAAGGCGATGCCGAGGTAGGAAGCCGACGTGATGACATTGAAGGTGACGACCAGCTGCCAACCCGTCACTGGCACCCCTGTCTCGACGGCAGATCGCCGCCCCTACACCAACGCCACCCAGGCGCAGCTTCCTGCCCGAGCTAGTTAGCGTCAGGTGACTGAACGATAGCGGACGGCAACATTCGGCTAAGGGGAATGATCGAATCCGCTCGATCACACACGTCGGTGCGCTGCGCTGTCACCGGACAGCTACCGGCATCGACGAGGAGTACAGCTACGAGACCGCTGGCCCTCGCCGTTCGCTCTTGAACGCCTCCAGTGCCGCAGCCAGATCCGCGGCCGCTTCCTTGGCGCGCTGCTCGAACGCTCGCTGCGCCGCAGGGTTGGCTCCCGGACCGTCGGCGAAGTCCTCCAGCTGTCCACTCGCAACCGAGTTGGCCACGATGGCACGCTCGTACCACTGGACGGCGGACTCTCCGGGACGGCGGCTCATCCATTTATTCTTTACTGATTGAGTGCGTATGGCTAGTCGGTGGCGTCAACGCTTCGTGCGCGCCGTCCTTGCCGTCCGGTGGGCCTTGCCCCAGTCGGCCTATCCGCCATACGGGGACGTCTTCACTGTAGATAACCTTCGACCGTCTGGACCGGGCGAGCCGAGGCCCCTTCCGGGTCCTCGCCGAACTCGGACTTCGCCCGGCGCTGACGCAGCAGGTCCCAGCACTGATCCAGTGCTTCCTCGACCGACTTCAACGCCTCGTGTTCCTGGTCGGAGTCGATTTCACCCGCCTGCCGCTTCGCGCGTAGCTGGTGCTCGATATCCACCAGGTTCCGGACCTGGCTCAGAATGTCGTTCTCGGCCATCATGCTCTCCTGACTGATCAGTGGGTGCTGCGATGCGCGGTCAGCTGGGTGCGGCGATGCGCGGTCACGCCGGACCTTCCGGACGCAGGCCCCACGAGGCCGACCAGGTGGTACCCGGCGCCAGCCACAGCAGGCCGTGTCCGGAGTTCAGCGCGTCCGGGGCGCAGGTCATCGGCTCGATCGCGATCGCCACCCGCTGGTCGGGCTGGCCGGGTCCCGGGAAGTTGTCGGGTGAGTACACCTGCACCCACCCGAACACCTCGTCGGCCCAGAGCACGACCGAGGTGCCATCGGGCGCCGACAACCGGTGCTCGACGAGGCCGCCGGCGGAGGTCAGGTCGGTCAGGCAGGCGTCGGCCTTCAGATCTCCGACGCGCACACCGGCTGCCAGATCCAGGTGCGTGCCGGCCACCGGTTCCAGGGCGGTCGGGATGGCCTTGTCGTTGACGACCGCATGGGTCTTCGCCCCTACGATGATTGTCAGGTCGGCGGCGGGGTGATCGCCGACCCGCAGGTAGGGATGCGATCCGATGCCGAACGGCGCCGGAGCCGCGCCGGCGTTGAACAGCCGGAACGAGACCGTCAGGCCGTCGTCGGTCAACGCATAGGTGACGGCCAGATCGAGCGTGAACGGGTAACCGTGCTGCGGGTACACCGACGCGCCGAGGGTGACCGCCTCGTCGGTCTGTTCGAGCACCGCGTAGGCGGTGTTGCGGAGCAGGCCGTGGCTGGCGTTGCCCTTCGACGGCTCGGTGATGTCGAGCTGCTGGGCCTTGTCCCGGTAGGTCCACCGGGCGTCGGCGACCCTATTCGGCCAGGGCGCCAGCACCATGCCGCAACCCATCGGGGCGACCAGATCGTCCGGCCAGACCTCGGTGAAGTGGACGCCGGCGACCGCGTACTCGCGCAGTACGGCCGCCACCTGCCCGACTTTCGCCACCGCGTCGCCGCGGCGGATCTCGACCTGGTGCCCGGACATCGGTCGCGGCACGGCGGAATCGACAGTGCCGACAGTGCCGACAGTGCCGACAGTGCTGCCAGTGCCGACCGTGACCATCGGAGTCACCGGGCCTGTGCGGTGAACTGGGAGACGGCCCGCCCGAACTGCAGCAACCGCTGCATCTGGGCCAGGCCGCCGTCGGTCACCGACTTGGAGAAGCGGTACGTCTCCACGTACTGCACGGTGCGGGTCTCGTTCGCCTCCGTCAGCTCCGTCATCGAGCGCTCGGGTGTCTGGGTGGACAGGTACAGCATGACCGCGTGCATCGTCCGGGATCCGTCGGGCTCGGCCCGGAAGCGGTTGCGCAACCCCTGGTCGACGATCGCCCGGAGCGGGATGGTGCGCACCGAGGAGGAGAACATCAGCTGGTCGGGACGGTCCTCGTCGGACTCGTCGTCGCCGTGCCAGAGGACGAGCCGATGCCCGTCGGTGACGGCCACCTCCTGCCAGAGCGACTCGCCCCACGGCTGCGCGGTCGGCACCCGCTCGCAGGTGAACGCTTTGACCTCGCCCGGATCGACCACTCCGTACAGCGCCTCGAGCGCGGCGTCGGCGTCCCGGATGTAGGCGCGAACGGCGTCGTCCAGTCGCGGGTAGGGCGCCCAATCCTGCGGCGTGTGCTGGGCGGGGTAGGACATGGAGGGCGCCTCCTGGGTGGGTGCGGTCGGGTGCGCGGACGGTGGTGAGCAGGCGACCGGTCGGTGTCCGGGCCGCTACCAATCCTGCACCATGACGGGCACGCCGATGCGCGCGCCCGACGCCGCCGACGCCATGCTGGTCGGCCGAACCGCTACTCCCGGTCGTACGTCCGGGCCCGCGCCCAGGCCCGGACATCAGCGGTGCAGGCCAGCGCCACCGAGATGATCGGCAGCACCGCGTAGAGGATCGGCACCCACAGCCCGATGCCGTAGGCGAAGTCCATCAGCCGGAGAACGAAGTACAGCGAGACGGCGATGGAGAGCGCATTACCGATCAGCAGTAGGGCCGGCTTGCGGTTGAGCAGGGTCGTGGCCCCGGCGATCAGCAACCCGCCGGCCAGCACGGTGATGATCCCGATGACCGTCAGCTCGGAGCTGAGGTTGCTGCCCCGGTCGAAGTCGTCCAGGCCGGCCGAACCGGAGAACATCACGACGCCGCCGATCAGCACGAAGCCCGACTGGACGTACGCCAGTACCGCCGCCGCCGTCGCCCCGCCCGGCTTGGTCGGCCGCCCTGGCCCTGGGAACATCGGCATCATCGGGTAGCCCACCGGGGCGTAACCGGCGGGGTGGCCGGGCGCGGGCTGCCCGGGTCCTGGGTACCCGGGAGCGCCGTGGCCAGGGGCGTACTGCTGGGCCAGGTAACCGGCAGGCGGATATCCATTGCCCGGGTAGCCCGCCGGCGGTTGGCCCGTGGCCGGTTGGCCCGCCGCCGGATAACCCTGGGTCGGATACCCCTGGGTCGGGTAGCCGGCCGGGGTGGGCGGCGCGACGGGGTAACCGAACGGGTCGGGCTGCGCCGGATCCACCGCTGAGTAGGCGGCCGGGCCGGGCAGCAGCGGCGCCCCGGTGACAGGGTCGAACTGCGGCTGCGGACCGCTGACGTTCCGCTTGGTGAAGTCGGGTCCGGTCATGCGGTCTGGCTCTCCACGCAAGCGCTCATTCGGGCAATTGTGCCCGACCGGGAGCCGACACGGACCCTTTTGCCGGCGAGCGCCTTCCAGCCCCACGAGCGTGATGCAGACAGCTCAGCCGACCGAAACGGGCTCGGCCGACCACAACGCGCTCGTGGCCGGCGCGCTGCTGGAAGCGGCGCCGGCACCGACAGTGTCAGGCCGAACGACCCACCACCCGGCCCGGCTCGTCGTTACCCGGGGCGCGGGAGTCGTAGTCGCGCAGCGATCGGCCGAACCAGCCGGCCACGACGGTCAGCACCACGCACAGCAGTCCCCCGCCGATCACCGCGAAGGCGGTCGAGGTGGCATCGGCGACGACTCCGTGCACCAGGTCGGCGAGCCGCGGACCGCCGGCCACCACCACGGTGAAGACGCCCTGCATCCGACCGCGCATCTCGTCGGTCGCCGCCACCTGCAGCAGGGTGGATCGGTAGACCGAGCTGACCAGGTCGGCGAATCCGCCGATGGCCAGGAACAGCACCGCCAGCCAGAGGATCGAGGTGGTCCCGAACAGGGCCATCGAAGATCCCCACATCACCACGGCCAGCAGGATCGCCAGTCCCTGCCGGTGCACCCGGGTGATCCACCCGCCGGTCAGTCCACCGAGCAGCGACCCCACCGCCAGACCCGCGTTGAGCAGACCCAACGCGCTGCCACCGCCGGGCGGGCCGCCGAAGGTGTGTTCGGCCATCGCCGGGAACAACGCCCTCGGCATGCCGCAGACCATCGCGATGATGTCGACGACGAAGGTCATCAGCAGCAGCGGGCGGACCCGCAGGTACTGCAGCCCGTCGCTCACCTTGGCGCGGCCACGGCCCAGGCCGGCGCCGGCCGGCGGGATGGGTGGCAGCCGCATCACCGCGTAGAGCACGCCGGTCAGGGACAGGGCGTCGATGAAGTAGAGCCAGGGCAAGCCGGTCAGCGGAATCAGCACGCCGACCAGCAGCGGCCCGACGATGACGCCGGTCGAGAAGACGGTCATGCTCAGGGCATTGGCGGCCGGGATCAGCTCGGCCGGCACGATGCGCGGAATGGTCGCGCTGCGGGTCGGCGAGTTGACGGCGAAGAACCCCTGCTGCACGGCGAGCAGGGCCATCACCAACCACACCTGACGGCTGCCCGAAAGGGCGGTTCCCCACAGCGCCAGGCTGGTGGCCGCGATGCCGATCGAGGTGATCATCAAGAGCTTCCGGCGATCGAAGCTGTCGGCCACGGCGCCGCCCAGAAGACCGAACACCACCAGCGGTACCAGCGCGACCAGCGACGCCAGACCCACCAGGGCCGAACTGCCGCTGAGGTCGAAGATCTGCTGCTGCACCGCCACCGCGGTGAGCGTTGCGCCGACGACGGTGGCGATCTGGGACACGAACATCCGCCGGAAGGCGGGGATCTGCAGCGGTCGCGAGTCGGGCACCAGCCTGCGCAGCCGGCCACCCTGCCGGGGCGGCAGC
>CAXSEW010000216.1:0-7022 GCA_964236185.1 uncultured Nakamurella sp.
ATGACCCAGCCGGCAGTGGCGTCGGAGCACGTCTACGAGAGACCGGTGTCCCACTCCCGGGCCGCGCGCTGGCTCCAGCCCGCCGCGACGTCGGCGTCGGACAGCACCTGCAACAACCCGGACACGTGCTGCGGCAGCGCTCCGGCCGCCAGGCCGGCGTTCGCCCCGCACCAGGTGGCTGCGTCGTCGGCGGTCGGGTGCACCAGCAGCGATTCGAGAACCGCCACCGCCGTCGCGGAGATGGCAAGTCCGAGTCCGGTTGTCGGATCGTGAGCCTGATGGGTCCGGCCGATCTGCAGCAGGACCGGGGCGTCGCTCGAATCCGGATCGGCGGAGTCGGGCAGGCCGGCACTGATCCGGCCACCGAACCCGGACACCCGGCCCGGCAGCCGATGCTCCGCCCGGACCAGCCGGATCACATTGCACGCGAGTAGATACCGCTGCACCCACGGTCGCTCCAGCAACGCGGCAGCACGGTCGCCATCGCCGACCACCCGGTCCAGGGCGACGGCGTCGGGATAGGCGCTGGCGTCGTTGGCCACGCGCCAGCGTCGGTCGAGGGTGGCGATGCCGTCCGTGCTGTCACCCAGTGCGGCCCCGGTGGGTGACGTGCTGACCGTGGCATCGGGGAACACGAACAACCGTCGGTAGGGGCCACTGTCGTCGGCCGGCGCGCCCAGCCCCGCCACGTCAGCCACGATGACGTTGGGATGGGTGAGATGGTCCGCGAACCGGCCGGTCAGCGACGCGCTGTCGGCATCACGCAGGTAGGCGCTGAAATCGTCGGCGTCACCGATGCGCAGGATCGTTTGCCGGTCAAACGAGAGAAATTCCGCCGACCCGTAGTTCCGGCTGTTGAGTTGGTAGCCATTGTCGAATTCGACCGTCGAGTCGGCGGCAGCAAATGTTCCCCGATACGAGGCGACGACCGACGGACCGGCGATGGACAAGGTCTCCGCCGACCGGACGACCAGTCGGCTATGGGTATCGAGAAGTCCACTGGCAACGAGGTCGGGCACCACGCGGGCGTCCTCGACGACGACGGTGCGGACCGCCGGGAAGGTGGACACCGGGCCGGCTGCACCGGTCAGCCACTCCCACATCGGCGGCCCTGCTGGCACGGCATCTCCCTGGTCCATCCGATCACCGGAGGTGAGGATCGGTTGCTCAGCAGTAAGGCAGTTCGACCACGACGGTGACGGCCCGCTGTCCTGTTCCGGCCAGGGCACGGGAGTCGCGGTGTCGTGGCCGGAACCGGTCAGCCAGGTCCCGCCACCTGCTTCGAACTGTCATCTTCGAGGCGACAGACAACCCCCGCCCAGCGCCCGAGATCACCCAGGAGTCATCACATGTCGTTCAGGTCCGTCATCAGCGCCGGTACCGTCGCCGCCGTATTGACCATCGCCACCATCGCAGCGCCGACATCCGCGAACGCGGCGGCGCCCGGCCCCGACTCGGCTGCGCAGCACGGGTCGGCCTCCGCCACTGGAGAGTCTCACGGCAGTGTCATGAACCACGAATGCGGATTCTGCGGCCTGCGAAAGTGACCACCGTCATCGCTGGGTTCCTCGTCGGCGGGGCTCGGCCACCTCGTCCATCCGGGCAGGACCGGGTCACGTCGACAATGCGTTAGCACCGGGCCGAAACATTCCCAGATAGGGAATCCTGGATGAATGCTCGGAGAACAACGGCCGAATTGTTGTGGGCCGAATTCACACGTGGGTGACCCGTCGGGAATGGTCGCGCGGTTCCGGTGCCGGAGGTCAACGAAATGGTCGGGCCAGGGGTGACGGTTGGTCAGATCCAACCGGCTTCGACTGCTTTGACACCGGCCTCGAAACGGCTGGAGGCGCCCAACAGGTCGAGTACGGCAGCTACCCGTCGCCGAACGGTGCGATCGGAAATGCCGAGCTGCCGGGCGGCGACCTCGTCCGTGGCTCCCGACTTGAGAACCGCCAGGATCTCGCGCACGCTCTCGTCGGCCAGCGAGTCCTCCGGTTCCACGCCCACGGAGTGGGCAGACCGCCACAACGCCGTGAACTGCTCCCGAAAACTGTTCACTAGCGCCGGTTCTCGCACCACCAGGAACGGCACCCGCATGACGTCGGGATGCACGGCCACCACCACCACCTGCCGGTCGACGATGATCGTGCGGTGGGTGACGCGCCTCGCCACTCGAACCTTCGCCCCGGCGGCGGCGAACTCGGTCAAGTACCGCAGCACCTCAGGCGCACGAGCCGCATCCGCCTGGTAGACGACCGGAACCGACACCCCTGCGCTGAGCAGGGTGGTATCCGACGCCCACGAGCTTCGGAGCATCGAAAGTGGATAGGGCCCCGCCGGCAACGAGCTGCAGACTTCACGGCGGGTGCCGGCGATCAATTCCGCGGTGAATGTCCGCATTGCACTCGGATCATCGACCCGCTCGACCAGGACGCCGGCAGCCGATTGATTCGCACGCTCGATCAGTTGTCGCTCGGACTCGGTCGGTACTCCACCGGAGGGTGTGCCCACCTGATGCCCCCCGAAAGTTGGCTCGCTGGCGCTGATCGGGAGCATAGCAGGGGCCTTGACGCTGCCCCGGTAGTCTGGCGCTGGCTATGGATCTGCCAGGCGGCGGTACGGCACCCACCTGGTCGACGGGTCGATCACCATTAATCAGTAGAAAAAATAGCCCGCTACCGGAATGTCCGGTAGCGGGCTTTTGGGTGCAATGAACAGGTGCTGGTTATTTCTCCCCGGCCGATTCGACAGACCCCTCGGCGGGCTCCTCGTCGACAGCCTGCTCGGCCTGCGACGGCTGGTCGCCGTCGACGGCAGGTGTCGAACCAGTCGACGGCGCAGAGCCGGCCGGCGCAGCGACCGCTTCGTCACCGGCCTCGACCGAACCCTCGGACGGCTCCTCGCCTGCGGCCTGCTCGGCCTGGGTGACGAATTGCTCCTCGGGCGCACCGTCCACGACGTCGGCACCTTCGGCGGGGGCGCCGCCGGAGACGACTGCGGACTCGTCGTCAGCGACAGCCGCTGCTTCGGGTCCGGTGGTGGAGGCGGCCGCTGCGGTGGCAGCAGCGGTGGCGGCGGGGCTGGACCCGGCCGGGCTGGAACCGCGGCGGGTGGAGGCAGCGCGGCGGGCCACCCGGCTCGCGGCGGAGGTCACCGTCTCCTCGACGACCAGCTCGATGATCGCCATCGGGGCGTTGTCGCCCTTGCGCGGCGCCGTCTTGACGATGCGGGTGTAGCCGCCCTCGCGGGTGGCGAACAACGGGCCGATCTCGGCAAACATCTTGTGGACGACGTTCTTGTCGCGGATCACCTTGAGGATCTCGCGACGGGCGTGCAGGTCGCCCCGCTTGGTGGTGGTGATCAGCTTTTCGGCGTAGGGCCGCAGCTTCTTGGCCTTGGCCTCGGTCGTAGTGATCTTGCCGTGCTCGAACAGCGACTGCGCGAGGTTGCGCAGGATCAGTCGTTCGTGCTGCGGCGATCCGCCGAGGCGGGGTCCCTTGGTGGGAGTGGGCATGTCCGTGTCCTTCTCGATGTCGTATCCGTAGCGGGCGCTGCGGGTGAGGCGGCGGCCCGGGAGCGAACTCCCGGGCCCCGACGGTTTCCTTCGCGTTCAGCCCGACCGAGCTCGCTCGGTCGGAACTGCCCATTCGCGATTGAGCGGATGGACCAACTGCTGCTCGCGCCGCTGGAGCGGCATTTCCACTCTTTGTTCAACAGCCGCCGAAGGCGTTCTCCACTATCGGCGAGCCGACGAGCGGAGCCGAGGTGTTAGACCTGCTCCGTCTCGGCGTAGTCGGTGTCGTCGGCGACCTCGGAGGCGGCGAAGCCGTTGACTGCGTTGTCCGTGGCCGCCGGTGCCACTTCGGCGATGTCGTCGTCCGTGTCGCTCCAGTCGGCGTCGCCGTAAGCCTGCGCCGCGGCGGCGGGATCGAAGCCGGCGGGCGAGTCCTTCAGCGACAGGCCGAGGCCGTGCAGCTTGATCTTGACCTCGTCGATCGACTTCTGACCGAAGTTGCGGATGTCGAGCAGATCGGCCTCGGTCCGCGAGACCAGCTCGCCGACGGTGTGGATGCCTTCGCGCTTGAGGCAGTTGTAGGAGCGGACGGTGAGGTCCATCTCCTCGATCGGCAGCGCGAACGCGGCGATGTGATCGGCCTCGGCGGGCGACGGCCCGATCTCGATGCCCTCGGCGTCGACGTTGAGCTCACGGGCCAGCCCGAACAGCTCCACCAGGGTGGTACCGGCCGAGGCCAGCGCATCCCGCGGAGAGATGGACGGCTTGGTCTCGACGTCCAGCACCAGCCGGTCGAAGTCGGTGCGCTGCTCGACGCGGGTGGCCTCGACGCGGTAGGTCACCTTGAGCACCGGCGAGTAGATCGAGTCGACCGGGATGCGGCCGATCTCGGCGCCGACGACCTTGTTGGGCGACGCCGGGACGTAGCCACGGCCACGCTCGACGACGAGCTCGATCTCGAGCTTGCCCTTCTTGGTCAGGGTGGCCAGGTGCAGGTCCTGGTTGTGCACCATGACGCCGGCCGGCGGTGCGATGTCGGCGGCGGTGACGTCGCCGGGGCCCTGCTTGCGCAGGTACATGGTGACCGGCTCGTCGTCCTCGGAGGAGACGACGAGTTCCTTGAGGTTGAGGATCAGCTCGGTGATGTCTTCCTTCACACCGGGCACGGTGGTGAACTCGTGCAGCACGCCGTCGACGCGGATGCTGGTGACGCTGGCGCCGGGGATGCTGGAGAGCAGCGTGCGGCGGAGCGAGTTACCCAGGGTGTAGCCGAAACCGGGCTCGAGCGGCTCGATGACGAACCGCGAACGGTTCTCCGACACCGGCTCTTCGGTCAGTGCTGGGCGCTGAGAAATCAGCATGGTGGAACTCCTTCTTCTCTACGGGCGGCGACCGCTATTTGACGCCGCTCTGGTACTGCTCCGCGCTTCCGGCGCGGATGATGCTGGGCCCGAACCCGGCGCGGATCAACTCAAGCAGCGCGGACGAAGTCGTTGACTTCGTCCCCAACAGTCCCATTCGGGCCTAGTTGATACGCGCCTTGCTAGTTGATCCGCGCCGGGGTGGTGGTGCGGAGCCAGGGGTAGGGCTTACTTCGAGTAGTACTCGACGATCAGCTGCTCGGTGATCTGCGAGTCGATCTGCGCCCGGACCGGCAACTGGTGGATGAGCACCTGCAGCGAGTTCGGGACAACTTGTAGCCAGGCCGGGGTGGGCCGCTCGCCGAAGGTCTCGCGGGCCAGTTCGATCGGGAACTTCTCGACCGACTGCTTGCGAACCGTGATGATGTCGTACTGCTCGACGCGGTAGGACGGGACGTCGACGCGCTTGCCGTTGACCAGGAAGTGACCATGGGTCACCAGCTGGCGGGAGGCGCGACGGGTCCGGGCCAGGCCGGCGCGGTACACGACGTTGTCAAGCCGCGACTCGAGGATCTGCAGCAACGTCTCACCGGTCTTACCGGGGCGGGACGATGCTTCCTTGTAGTAGCGGGAGAACTGCTTCTCCATGACACCGTAGGTGAAGCGGGCCTTCTGCTTCTCCTGCAGCTGCGTCAGGTATTCCTTCTCCTTGGTACGGGCACGGCCGTGCTGCCCGGGAGGGAAGGGACGAGCCTCGAACGCTGCATCGCCACCGACGAGGTCCGTCTTGAGGCGCCGGGACTTCTTGGTCATCGGGCCGGTATATCTAGCCATGATTTATCTTTCCTCTTCCCCGGGTCAGACCCGACGCCGCTTGGACGGCCGGGTTCCGTTGTGGGCCTGGGGGGTGACGTCGGAGATCGCGCCGACCTCGAGCCCGGCTGCCTGCAGTGACCTGATGGCCGTCTCGCGACCCGAGCCCGGACCCTTGACGAATACATCGACCTTGCGCATGCCGTGCTCGATGGCCTTGCGGGCGGCGCTCTCGGCCGCCATCTGGGCAGCGAACGGGGTGGACTTGCGCGAGCCCTTGAAGCCGACGTGGCCGGCGGAGGCCCACGAGATCACGGCACCCGTCGGGTCGGTGATGGAGACGATGGTGTTGTTGAACGTGCTCTTGATGTGCGCGTGGCCGTGCGAGACGTTCTTCTTCTCTTTGCGCCGGATCTTCTTGACGCCGGCGGAACCCTGGCGGGTCTTCGGTGGCATGGCGGATTACCTGGCCTTCTTCTTGCCGGCGATGGTCTTCTTGGGTCCCTTGCGCGTGCGGGCGTTGGTCTTGGTGCGCTGTCCGCGTACCGGCAGGTGACGACGGTGACGCAGGCCCTGGTAGGACCCGATCTCCATCTTGCGGCGGATGTCGGCCTGCACCTCGCGGCGCAGGTCACCTTCCACCTTGAAGCCGGCGTCGATCCGCTCGCGCAGTGCGAGGACGTCGTCGTCGGTCAGGTCCTTGGACCGCAGATCCGGGCTGATCCCAGTGGCAACCAGGAGAGCGGCAGCACGCGTGCGGCCGATCCCGTAGATGTAGGTCAGTGCGATCTCCATGCGCTTGTCGCGGGGAAGATCAACACCCATGAGTCGTGCCATGTGGCGCGGTACTCCTTCGATGTGCCAGAGGTGTCGGTCGCGCGCCGTCCCGGGGGGCAACTCTGCAGGTCGCGGCTTCCCGTCGGTAGGAAGTCGGCCGGCAATCCGGGCCCCGGCCTCTGCCCGGGGGTGGACCCATCTCCCCGTGCGGGGTAGTGGGCTGGTCACGCGGTGGTGTGCCAGCTGGTCAGGCGGGCGGTGGAGCTACTGCGAACTCGACGTGCAACAGAGCGGAGCTGAAATCAGCCCTGCCGCTGCTTGTGACGGACGTTCTCGCAGATGACCATGACGCGACCGTGCCGGCGGATCACCTTGCACTTGTCGCAGATGGGCTTGACGCTCGGGTTGACCTTCACGGCCGTGCCTTCTCCTCGTTGCTGCCGGCCGCCGGGCCAGCGGGCGGGTTACTTGTAGCGGTAGACGATGCGCCCGCGGGACAGGTCATAGGGCGAGAGCTCCACCACGACGCGGTCCTCGGGGAGGATCCGGATGTA
>CAXSEW010000217.1:0-7002 GCA_964236185.1 uncultured Nakamurella sp.
TCCGGCTCGGGCAAGAGTTCGCTGGTGTTCAGCACCATCGCCGCCGAGTCGCAGCGGATGATCAACGAGACCTACAGCGCCTTCTTGCAGAACTTCATGCCGTCGCAGGCCCGGCCGGACGTCGACGTATTGGCGGGCTTGACGACGGCGATCATCATCGACCAGGAGCGGATGGGCGCGAACGTCCGGTCGACTGTCGGCACCGCCACCGACGCCAACGCCATGCTGCGCATCCTGTTCAGCCGGCTCGGCACCCCGCACATCGGTTCGCCGCAGGCGTTCTCCTTCAACGTGGCCTCGATCAGCGGCGCGGGCGCCGTCTCGATCGAGCGCGGCGGGCAGACCGTCAAAGAGCGCCGCAGCTTCAGCATCACCGGCGGCATGTGCCCGCGCTGCGAGGGCCGGGGCGCCGTCACCGACATCGACCTCACCGCGCTGTACGACGACAGCAAGTCGCTGGGCGAAGGCCCGTTCCTGGTCCCCGGCTACAGCATGGACGGCTGGTTCGGCCGCATCTTCGTCGGCAGCGGGCTGTTCGACCCGGCCAAACCGATCCGGAAGTACACCAAGCGGGAGCTGGCGGACCTGCTGTACAAGGAGCCGACGAAGATCAAGGTCGACGGCATCAACCTGACCTACGAGGGGCTGATCCCCAAGCTGCAGCGGACCATGCTGTCCAAGGACGTGGACAGCCTGCAGCCGCACATCCGGGCGTTCGTGGAGCGCGCGGTGACCTTCACGACCTGTCCGGAGTGCGAGGGCACGCGGCTGTCGTTGGCCGCCCGGTCGTCGAAGATCGCCGGGCTGAGCATCGCCGACGCCTGCGCGATGCAGATCAGCGATCTGGCGCAGTGGCTGCGGGAGTTGACCGAACCCTCCGTCGCGCCGCTGCTCACCTCCCTGCGGCACGCGTTGGACTCGTTCGTCGACATCGGGCTGGGCTACCTGTCGCTGGACCGGCCGGCGGGCACGCTGTCCGGCGGGGAGTCGCAACGCACGAAGATGATCCGTCACCTCGGGTCGTCGCTGACGGACGTCACCTACGTCTTCGACGAGCCGACGATCGGGTTGCACCCGCACGACATCGCGCGGATGAACACGCTCCTGCTGCAGCTGCGCGACAAGGGCAACACGGTGCTCGTCGTCGAGCACAAGCCGGAGGCGATCGCCATCGCCGACCACGTCGTCGACCTCGGGCCGGGCGCCGGCACCGCCGGCGGGGAGGTGATGTTCGAGGGCACGGTCGAGGGACTCCGGGCCAGCGACACGCTCACCGGGCGGCACCTGGACGACCGGGCCGCCGTGAAGTCGTCGGTGCGCACGCCGTCCGGGGTGCTGGAGGTGCGCGGCGCCGACACCCACAACCTGAGGGACGTCGACGTCGACATCCCACTCGGCGTACTCGTGGTGCTGACCGGGGTCGCCGGCTCGGGGAAGAGCTCGCTGATCGGGAGTTCGGTGGCCGGCCGGGACGGCGTGGTGTCGGTCGACCAGGCGGCGATCAAGGGCTCGCGACGCAGCAACCCGGCCACCTACACCGGACTGCTGGAGCCGATCCGCAAGGCCTTCGCCAAGGCGAACGGCGTGAAGCCGGCGCTATTCAGCGCCAATTCCGAGGGCGCCTGCCCCAACTGCAACGGCGCCGGCGTCGTCTACACCGATCTGGCCATGATGGCCGGGGTCGCTTCCGTCTGCGAGGTCTGCGACGGCAAACGCTTCCTGGCCGAGGTGCTCGACTACAAGTTCGGCGGCCTCGACATCAGTCAGGTGCTGGGCATGCCGGTCGCCGATGCGGCGGCCTTCTTCGGCGCGGGTGCGGCGAAGACGCCGGCTGCCGCCGCGATCCTGGAGCGGCTGGTCGACGTCGGCCTGGGCTATGTCAGCCTCGGTCAGCCGTTGACCACGCTGTCCGGCGGAGAACGGCAGCGGCTGAAGCTGGCGGCTCAGATGGCGGGGAAGGGTGACGTCTACGTCCTCGACGAGCCCACCGCAGGACTTCACCTCGCGGATGTCGAGAACCTGCTCGGGCTGCTCGACCGGCTGGTCGACTCCGGCAAGTCGGTCGTCGTCATCGAGCACCACCAGGCGGTGATGGCGCACGCCGACTGGATCATCGACCTCGGGCCGGGCGCCGGCCGCGACGGCGGCCGCATCGTCTTCGAGGGCACGCCCGCCGACCTGATCGCGGCCAGGTCCACCCTCACCGGGGAGCATCTGGCGGCCTACGTCGGCGGCTGAGGTCCGTTCGCCCGGCGCCGCCGCCGTTGGCTGCTGTCCGCCGACGGCGGAGCACTGTCGGAGGGCGGAACTACAGTGACGGTCAACGGCGGGTCGACCGCTGGGCCGGGCAATTGCCGGTCCGGCTGCGACGCTGCCGAACCGTTGCTCGACGTCACCGGGAGCCGTGCGTGTCCGCTTGGAAGACTGACGGAATCGGCGATCTCGCCGGTCGACGGATGATGGTGACCGGGGCCAATACCGGCCTGGGATTCCAGACTGCGCTCGCCTTCGCCCGCTCCGGCGCGGAGGTCGTGCTCGCGGTGCGGAACGCAGCCAAGGGTGCCGACGCGGCGGGAAGGATCGTCGCCGACACACCCCGGGCTTCGGTGCGGGTGGCGTCGCTGGATCTGTCGGATCTGGCATCGGTTCGCGCCTGCGGTCTTGCCGAGGCCGCCGCCGGGCCACTGGACGTGCTGGTGAACAACGCGGGCGTGATGCTGGTGCCGGAGCGGGCGTTCACGACAGACGGTTTCGAGCTGCACATGGGCACGAACCACCTCGGGCATGTATTGCTGACCTCGCTGCTGCTGCCGGCTCTCGCGGCCGCTCCGGGCGGGCGGGTGGTGTCGCTGTCGTCGCTGGCCCACCGGGCCGCACCGCGGCTCGACGCGAACCTCGGGGTCAGCGGGCGTTACTCGCCGATGGGGGCCTACGGCCAGTCGAAGCTGGCGACCCTCATGTTCGGGCTCGAGCTCGACCGTCGACTCCGGGCCGCCGGTTCGCGGGTGGCCTCGGTGGTGGCGCATCCCGGTTGGTCGGCCACCGAGCTGCTGGACCGCGACGACCATCCCGGACCTGGCGTGTGGTTGTCCCGCAAGGCCACCGCGGTGCTCGGGTCCAGCGCGGCGGCCGGGGCCCAGTCGCAGATCAAGGCAGCCGTCGACCCGGGTGTGGTGGGCGGGTCCTTCGTCGGGCCGGCCTTCGCCGCGTGGGGTCGACCCCACCTGGCGTCGGCCAGCGCTGCGGCGACCGACCCGATTGCCGCGGGCTGGTTGTGGGAGACGTCGGGCGCTCTCACCGAGGCGGAATTCGACCTGGCCGCGGCGGCCGGCGCTTCCACGGAGGACGTGCAGTGAGGGCCCTGGCCACCGCGGCATCCACCTGCCTGGTCGGGTCCCGACCCGCTATCCGATCGGCAGATGGGATAGCGGGTCGAGGAGGGGCCGCGCTCAGTAGTCCTTACCGGTCGCCGACCGGGCCCGGGGACGCCGGAGCAGCAGGACGGCGGCGGCCGCGATCAACGCGGCGGCGACAGCAAGTCCCACCCAGAGCCCACCGGACAGTCCGCCCGACGACCGACCACCCTCCGAAGCCGCCGCGGCCCCGACGGCAGCGCCGGTCGATCCACCGCTGACTTTCATCGTGAAGTGGATCTCACCGGTCACCGGGTGCCCGTCGGCCGAGACGATCCGGTAGGCGGCCGTATACGCGCCGGTCGGTCCGGTGCCGACCGTGCCGGTCACCACGTTCCCGCTGATGGCGGGTGTCCCGGTGGCGTACTGCCGGCCGTCCGGGCCGACCAGCGACACCACCGGATCGAAGTTCTGCACGGGCTGGTCGAAGGTGAACGTCATGCTGGTCGGCGCCTTCGCCAGCGTGCCGCCGTTGGCCGGGTCACTGGAGATGAGCACGTCGTGGGCCGAGGCAGGGCCGGCCAGACCGACACCGATCGCGATCGCCAGAACGCCCGCGACCGAAAGCCGCATCACCATCGCCCGCAGCACGTTCACGACGACGCCCGCCGGCCGCGGACGGCCACCGCTGCGACGAGCACGCCGAGAGCGCCGACGACGATGCCGACCACGCCGAGGGTGCGGGCTGTTCCGTCGGTGCCGGGTGTGGCAGCCGCAGCCAGCGGCTCGGCGGTGACGGTGACCGCCGGCGGCTCGGCGGTGACGGTGACCGCCGGCGGCGGGGCCGCACCACTGGCCGCTGTACCTCCGCCAGTGGTCGCCGTCCCCGCCGCCGGGGTCCCCGCCGTCGCTGCCCCGGTCCCGTTGGCCGGGGTGATGGTGAGCACCGGTGCCGGATGTTCCGGCTCCTCGCCGGACGCCGGAGTGGGCTCGTCCCACTTGACCACCGAGCCGTCGCTGTAGGTCTGGGTGGCGTCGAAGGCGAGCGAGGCGACGTTCGGCACCGGACCGACCGACAGGTCGAACTCGGCGAACTGGCCGAGCGCGATGCGGCCGCTGGCGTCAGCGGTCCAGGACACCGTGCTGACCGCCTCGGTGATGCTGGCGTTGTCGTCATCGGAGATCGGCGTGGCGAGCTTGGCAGTGATCACCTCCGCCGTCCAGCCCGGTTCCTTCCTGACCGACACGGACGCGAACGGATGATCCGTCGGGAGCCGGACGGAGACCTTGACCGTGTCGGCCTTGGCCGACTCGTTCGGCACCCGGAAGGTGATCTTGGTGTAGGAACCTGCCACTGCGGTACTCGGGTTGACACTGACGTGGGCGGAGGCGATACCGGCACCGAGCGTCAGGCCGAACGCCGCCATCGTGGCGACGGTGATCGCCCGGCGGCGGAACAAATGAAAAGAAATCGTTGACATTGCACATCCTTCGACAGCACAGGAGGGCACCCCGCCGGGTCTAGCGGATGCGCGGACCCGACGTGGGCATGGAGCTGGCCGGGTGACCCGGTCAGCGGAGCGCGAGGCGACCGGACGGCCGCCGGCAACCGGTGGGCGGACCCCTCCTGGGGCTGGTGGACAGCAACGGTCCCTCTGGGCGAGTCGCGTCGACGGCGAAGATGCGGGCGGCCCACCGCGGTGGCAGGTCGACGATCGCGGGCGGCACCGGGACGCGAACGGAGCGGGCCAGCGCCGCGAACAGCCCGAACAGTGCGCGCTCGCCGGTCGCCAGTACCAGCGTGGACAGCGCCGCAGCGACCAGGTGGAAGGTGACCATGCGCTGTGGGTCGTCGGCGCCGGCCATGGTGGTCGCCATGCTGTGGGTGTCGATGCCGAACAACAGGTGGAAACCGACCTGGCAGGCCAGCATGGCGGCCAGGATCGCGGCCGGCCCCCGACGCTTGCGGGCCAGTCCGACGGTGACCGCACCGGCTCCGACTCCGCCGGTGATCAGCACCGCGATGTCCGGAGACGCACCGCCGCCGACGATGTGGCCGAGCGCGGCAATCTCCGTCGCGATCGCGGCGAACGCCGCAGAACGAAGTATCCGCCACCGCAGCGACGTCGGACCCACCACGACGCCAGGCTACGGCAGCTGCGTCGCCGGGCCAGTGCGGCCGGCTGGTGCCCTATCGCAGGGTCAGCGGGTACAGGTCAGCGGGCGCCGACCAGATAGGTCATCAGGTCGGCTTCGATCTGATCGAGCTCCCGGCCGATCGCCGCCAGCGTGCCCCGGCGGCGGGCCGGCGGCATTGAGGCGGCGGTATGGGTGGCGATGTCCAGGTCGGCCAACCTGGCCTTGGCCACGTCGGCGAACTTGGTGACCTGTGGATCGGTTCCCTTGCGGCGGCGGACCTCGTCGATACCCGAGCGCAGGCTCGCGATGCGCGCTCCGGCCGGTCCGGTCGGGCCTCGATAGGCGGACACCTCGTCCGCGCCCACGCCGAGCTTCTGCGCCCGGCGCTCGTCGAGATAACCACGCGCGCTGGTTGCCGCCTTCATCGCGTACGGCGCCACCGCCGGTCCGACGATCTTCGCGGCAGCCATCGCCCGGGTCGCCGTCTTGGGGCTGGTGAGCTGACCGATCAGCCCCTGCGGCTGCTTGGCGCGCAGCTGCGCGGCCTTCGCGTCCGACTTCGCCGTCTTGGCGGCGGTCTTGGTGGCGGACTTGACGGCCTTCTCGTCAGCGAGGACGAGCTTGCTCTCCGCCTTGGCGACCTTGTCGTTCGCCTTCGCCGCGCGGTCGGCGGTCTTCTTGACGGCCTCGGCCGCCTCGCGGTTGGCCGTCGCCGTCTCGGCTGCGGCCTTGCGACCGGCCTTCGCCGTCTTCGCCATTTCCTTGCGTCCGGCCTTCGAGGCCTTCGCCATCTCCTTCTTCGCCCGCTCGGTCACCTTGCTGACCGTCGATCCGGTCTCCTGCAGCAGGCTCTCCGTCTTCCTGCCGGCCTTCTTCGCTGCCTTCCTGGCGGTCTTCGCCGCGGCGGCGGCCTTCTTGGCGGCCTTGTCCCTACCGAACATCACGCGTCTCCCGTCATCCGCACCGGTCGCTGCGCTCAGGTGTCCCGACGCAATGGTTGTGCCCAGACTAGAGGCGGACGTACTCGCTCGGCCGCTCGGCCTCCTACGCTGATGTCGATGACGCTTGCTCCGCACAGTGCGACCGGTCCGGCTGATCTGCCGTCCCGCCTTCCGGCGACCGGCGAGCGCCCCGGCCCGTCGAACACCCCCTCCGCTCCGCCTGGCGGTGGCCCGATCCCGGTACGGCTGGGGCCGGCGGCCGCCGGTCGGTGCCGCCGGCGGGTGCATCTGGACGCCGACCCGCAGGCTGCCCGGACGCTGCGTTCCGCGGTCGGGGACGGCGTTCGGCTGCGGCTGGCCGATGGCACTGCGCACCGGGACCAGGTCCTGTCGATCGCGCGGGCGACCCTGCGGGGGTGCGAGGGAAACCACTGGAACGACGGCAGCGATCCGGCCCAGGTCGTGCTCGAGCCGGTGCTGCGCAGTGGCTCCCGGTTCGGCACCCCCGACCTGCTGCTGTGGGCCGGGGACGGCTACCAGCCGGTCATCGTCCGCTCCCACCGCACTAC
>CAXSEW010000218.1:0-6981 GCA_964236185.1 uncultured Nakamurella sp.
CGCAGGAGTTGACGTTGGATCCGTTGGCGGTGGAGGACGCCGTCGGGCATGCGGAACGTGCGAAGGCCACCCGCTACGCCACCCACACGTTCATCACCGCTTACGCCGTCACCACCACCGAAGACCAGGACCCGCCGCCGGATGTGTCGGCGTCGTGCCTGTCGATCACCCGGGTATCGGCGTTCGTGCTGCACCGGGGCATCGTCACGGTCCGGGCCGGGCAGGACTTCGACATCGATCAGGTGCTGCAACGGTGGCAGGACAACGCCGACCTGCTGAAGTTCGGGCCGGGTGCGCTGGTCCACGGCCTGCTCGACTACATCGTGGACGGGCACTTCGAGGCCGTCCAACTTATCGACGACCAGATCGAGTCGTTGGAAGACACCCTGTTCGACGACGAGGCGCTGAGCAAGGAGGTGCAGCGTCGCACCTACCGGGTCCGGAAGGACCTGGTCGCTCTGCGGCGGGTGGTGCTGCCGATGCGGGAAGTCGTCAACGCGGTGCTGCGGCACCGCCAGGACCTCGACGCACCGGCGGAGTTGAATTCCTGGTTCGACGACCTGTACGACCATGTGCTGCGGGCGGCGGAATGGACCGAGTCGTTGCGGGACATGGTCTCCACTGTGTTCGAGACGAACCTCTCGCTGCAGGACGCCCGGTTGAACACGGTCATGAAGAAGCTGACGTCGTGGGCGGCGATCATCGCCATTCCGACTGCGATCACCGGGTACTTCGGCCAAAACGTCCCCTATCCCGGCTTCGGGAAGGAATGGGGGTTCGTGTTGAGCATCAGCATGATCGTGGCCATCGCGTTGGGCCTGTACACCATGTTCAAACGCCGCGACTGGCTCTGACAGGCGCCTACCGGCTGCTCGCCCGGCTGAGAGGCCGCTATTTGGCGAGGCCGGAGACCAGGTTGATGGTGGCGGCGATGATGATCGCGCCGAACAGATAGGACAGCAGCATGTGCCGCAGCGCGGTGGCCCTGATCAGCTTGGTCTTCAGGTCGGTGTCCGACACTTGGAAGGTCATGCCGATGGTGAACGCCAGGTAGGCGAAGTCGGAGTATTGCGGCGGGTCGTCCTGGTTGAAGTCGATCCCGCCGTCCGGGCCGGTGTAGTACAGCCGGGCGTAGCGGGTGGTGAACACGGTGTGCACCGAAGCCCACGCCAACGCGACCGCCACAATGCTCAACGCCGCTTCCAGCACCTTGTTGCCGGACCCGCCGGACAGCAGCAGCCCGACGGCCAGCAGACTGGCCAGGGCGGCGCCGAGCATGACGACGTCGGTCAGGGCGCGGCCCGGGTTTTCGCCGCCGGCGTGTGCGGCGGTCCGGCGGGCGTCCATCGGCCAGATCGAGAACCACATCCAGCCGACGAATACCGCGGCGGCGCTGATCCAGCCCTGCAGCAACCCGTACCGCCAGGTCCCGGGCACCGACACAGCGATGCCTACCACCACTCCGACGATTAGCGACGCCAGCAACCGGGCCCGCGCCGAGGCGCCGTGGAATCGGTCGGTGTCGCGCGGCAGATCTTGAGCTGGCATCAGCGTCCGGCCGCAATGTCGGTGGCGGCCTGCTCGGCTGCGCTGCGCCGCCGGTCCAGCGCCGAAGCTGCACCTAGCATTCCCGGCGGCCCGGGTGGTGCGGTTCGCTGGCGGATCGCCGCGGTGAGGGCGGACAGTTCCGGTACACCGCGCGGGCCGCCGGTACCGGCGTACACCCGGCACGCCACACCGGTGCGCCCATCGGGGGAAGGGAACGGGTCGGCCCCGTCGAGCAGGATCGTCGGGGAGCCGGAGAAGTGTAGTTGTTCGGCTTGCTCGGCTGTGGTGACCACAACGGTCCGGACCGGGGTGCCCCCGACCCCTGCCGTGGTGAGAGCGCGGCGGAGCAGTTCCCGGGCTCCTTGCTCGTTCGGGCAGTTAGGAACGAGGAGCAGTTGCACATCCATCACCGCATCGTCCCCGACTGTAGGTGCGTGCGCAGTACGGCTCGCCGCAGCTCACGCCGCAACACCGCCGATCAGCCAGCCGACCGCGAAGGCTGGCGCTTCGACGGACTGGGGGCACCGGGAACGTTGCTGGCCGCCGGCCGGAAGGTGCCCGACCTCTCCGGAAAGGGCAACGACCTGACGGTGGTGACGGTGCCCGGAACCGCAGCCGGTGCGTTGACCACATCCGCCGAGCATCACCCCGACCAGCCCGGGCATGCCAGCCTGAAGTTCCTCGGTGGCCGGAATTCCCTCCACGGCTCGTATCTGACCACCGCGGCCAAGGCACCGTTGAACCGCGACACGTTCCCGCGCGGTTACACGATCGAGACGTTCGTGATGCTGCCGCTGGATTGGCATGCGGGCAACAACGGCAACGCCTCGATCCTGAGCCGCCGCGGCTCGGCCGGGGCAGCCGGCAAGCACGGGAAGAACCACCGACCCCGGTGAACCTCTGGTCCAACTGAACATCACCAACAACGGTCGCGAGGCACAGTTCAACCACTACCCATTGAACGACACCTACCCGACGACCAACTGGGGCCAGGGCATGGTCGAGCTCAGGTGGTGGCACCTCGCCGTCGTCAACGACGGGCGCCTCACCAGGCTCTACGTCGATGGTGCTCCGGTCCTCGACAACCCGACCCGCACGTCGGTCGGCCTCACCTCGCTCGGGTTGCTCTGGTTGCTGGGCGCCCACGAGTACACCGGCGCCATCGACGTCGTGTTCCACGGCAGCGTCGGTGACACTCGCATCGTCAACCGTCCCCTCAAAGCCAGCGAATTCCTGACCGCCAGATAAAGCGATCTGCCGCTTCCCGCCTCCGGCTGACAAGCCGGAGCCGGGAAGTGGAAGCTTCGCCCCAGCCGGAACGGCAATACTTCACCAGCCGGGCTGAGTTGAAGTGGTTGTTCTTTCTGGACGACGTCGATTGGCGGTGGGTAGCTGCGCCGGAGTGGCCGCAACCGGGTGGGGGTACGCAGCGCAGCTACGCCGAGCTCGTGCGAGTCCTCAACGACCCCGCGGCATCACGAGCACCAGGACAGGCCGGAATGGCTAGGACTTGACGACGCCGCCGAGTTTCACTCCGACAAGTTCGACGCCGAAGCAGTGACCCAGGCGCTAGCTTAGCTAGCACCCATTTCCTGACCCCGGAAATCTTCAACATACTTGCGGCCATGCAACGGAGACGGTATCTGTTCAGCTCACCGCACAAAGTCTGCGCACCCCGCCAATCAACACCTCAGTGTCCAAGTTTTTGGTGTTTCAACCATTCAGGGAGCTGTGTGTAGCAATCGACGGATGACATGCATTCCCGAAGCGTTCGTCAACCAAGGATTGTGGCTCCAAGCCTGCCTGCGCCCCTGTGCGTCGAGCTGGCGACGATGTGCCGCCAAGGCTGCGTTTCCCGCGTTGCTGGGTTCAGCCTGCCGCAGGTGTAAAGAGGTTCAGCTGCCCTGGTTGAGTGTGATCCGGTCGAGGCAGCAGCTCCCCGGCAGTCCCACCAGCTGAAGACGGTTGTACGAAGGCGCGTCGATCACCCTCATTCGTTGGTCTGAGCCGCCGGCCATTACAACGCGCCGGGTGTAGAGACGACGTCAAACCGGTTCGGCGGCGCAGGTGGGGTTGACCGCCGATGTCGGCCCTGCCGAGGGACGGTCGGGTCACCATCAGCGCCTCGGATTAGGTATCTACCGGCGACCGCGGCCAGTGTCAGCACCACCAGGCCGGAGACGACGAACACCGTCGGCACGCTCCGCGCTTGGCCGATCAGCCCGCCGATGGCCGAACCGAGGGGCAGCGCGCCCCAGGCGATCGCGCGGAAAGTACTGGAGACCCGCGCGATCATCGACGGTGGGGTGCGGCGTTGGCGTCGGGACGCGGACAGCACATTCCACACCCCGCCAGCGGCGCCCATCGCCAGGAACGAGCACCACGCCACCACCGGATGTGGGAACAGACCCATCACCAGCAGCGTCACGCCGATCACCGCCACGGCCGCGGTCATCATGGCGCCGGCAGGCATGCCTGTGCCCCAGCGCGCCACGGCCCCGGCGGCCAGTAGAAGCCCCACGCTGTAGCAGGCAAGCAGAGTGGGATACAGGGCTTGGGACAGGTGCAGGGCGGATGCGGAATACACCACCAGCACACCTTCGGCGGCGGCGATCGCCGCCGACATGATCGCCACTGTGATCACCAGCGCCCGCAGCGCAGAGTCGAAGAAGATGACCCGGAACCCGGCCCACACCGACAGGTGTTGCCCAGCGCCAGCGCCGGCCGTGGGTGGTTCAGCCGAAGCCGAATCGACCAGTTCTGATCCGACGCGCACTGACTCGCGACGCGCGGACTGGGCACCTGCCGGCCGCGGGCCGGTCGGCGTATCACCGAACTCGCTTCTTGGGGAACCGGCGCTTGCCGAGCGGCCATCGAAGGTGGGTTCGGGCAAGGCAGTGTCTGTAGAGGCAGCGCCGTCAGCAGTTACCTCGGCGGTAGCGGCGCCGTCCACGGCGAGGTTCGTCCTTATGTCGGCGGCTCGGTCGCCGCGCAGTCCCAGCACCCACCCCGCCGTCGCCAGGAAGATCCCGGCGGCGATGGCGAACGGCAGCCAGTGGGCCAGGACGAACAAGGCGCCCGCGGCCAACGGACCGATCAGGTCCAGACCGATGTTCTCGGAACTGACGAACCGCGCGTTGGCCGTTTCCAGCTGTTGGGGTGGGACGATCCGCACCAGCAGGGACTGCCCGGCGCTGTCGGCGAACGTCTCGCCGGCGGTCAACGTGAACCCCACCGCGCATAGCAGCGCGATCGGCGCCTGACCGGTCAGCACCGCGACGACCAGCAGCGCTGTGGCCAGCGCCCGGCCGGCGTTCGCGAACGCGATCACCGCGGCCGGATCGAGCCGGTCGACGAGGGCGCCGGCGGGCAGGGCTATCAACAGCCACGGCAGCGTGGTGGCCGCTGCCACGGCCGCCACGGCGGCCGGCGACGGCGAAAGGGTCAGGGCCAGCAGCGGAAGAGCAGCGAACCGCATGCCGTCCCCGGTGACCGAGACGAACCACGCGACCAACAGCCGGCTGAACGCCCTGGGCATCGGCGCGGCGCGTTTTCGTCTCGGTTGCAACAGCACCCCCGGGGCTCGATGTCGGACGCGGTGCCCGGACAGTCACGGCATCAGCGCGCGACTCCCGAAGCCGCACAGGACATCGGGTGCGTGAGCCGACTCCTTCGGCGACGTTAACCGTGATCTGGCGTTGTGCGCAATCGCTGCGCTCAGTACCGATGGCCGGCCCACCTTCTTCGGTACGCCGCCGCTGACAGCGTTACCGGGACGCAGGCCAAGCCGCATCGGGTGCCAAAGCTGCACCGCGACGACGCTGATCCACCCCCAGAGCGCTGCAGGACATCCGGGACGCCGAAGCGGATTTGGCCGCCGGCCGCACCACGACGATGCAGGATTTGCGGGCCGAGTTCGGCTTGCCCATCAGTGCCTCCTGAGCGTTACCGGATCGTCTTTGCCGCCGGGGTACGGCGGAACCTGCAGCGGCTTCCGTCAGCGGCGGTGTGGGCCTGTTTGGAGTTCATCGACGGGTCGATCACCGACAACCCGCAGCGAGTCGGTGAACCGTTGGACCCGCCGTTCGCCGGCTTCCACGCGGCCCGGTGCGGCAGCTACCGGGTGATGCGCTGGATCGACCCCGACACCCCGCACTGTAGAAATCCTGCGGATCGACCACCGCGCCGACATCTACCGTCCCCTAATCGACCTGGTCGGTTTCCTGCCGCCTGATGTCTGCCAAGGTGCGGGACAGCACCTGGCCATGGCGGCTCCCGGTTCCCGCTGCAGACCCTGGTGGGGTCGCCGCCGCTGGTGTGGCGCATCCCAGCAGCGCGGCGCACGCTGAATCGGCGAACGCGGCGGCGGTAGCGGCGGCCGCATCGTATTGGTGAGCACCGGTAGGCACCGCCAGATTGACTGCCTAGCGGTGGCGGCGGTCGTCGCCAGCGGGATTGGCGCCGGCCTGTGGCCGCCGGTGTGGGCACCAACGAGGGACAACTTACTCAGACCGGTGAACCGGGTAGGTGATGACCCGCTCTGGCAAATCGCGCCGACCTAACGGACAATGTCAGCGGTGTACGGCTCGTAGACGGTTGTGCGAGCCACCAGCTCTTTCGCGTCCATGAGGGCCGCCCTTGCTCGAACCTGTAGCGGAGGCGTTGCCGCGGGGTCTGTAGAGAGATTGGAGCGGACATGCCTAGCATCACCGTGACGTTCGTTGGTGGGAACGCTGATCGCCGGCAACTTGTCCTCAGTCCCGGGTGCGACGGGATGATGCCGCAGGAACAACGGTTCTTAGGTTCTTGGTACGTGTTCGATGCCGACACCAACACCTACCGATACTGGCCGACGACAGGGTCGAACGATGAGAACCAGTTCGGGTCGCCGACATAGGGGATCTGTTTCCACCGGCGACCGATCCGCCTCGCCTGGCTGTCCAACAACTTGCGCACCGAGGGCTCAAGCTCAGTACCAGCAGACTGAGCAAAGACACTGCGGCCGTGCCACTGCACCGTCCGATTGGGTCCGTCGGCACCGCCATGCAGCACCGGTCGAACCATGTCCGCTGCTGACCCGCGGATGATCGATGGCGACCGCAGACCCGGTGCAGGAATTTAGTGGCGGCGCAGGAGTCTGGTGGCTGTGGCGGGCTCGACCCGCTGAGGATCGCTTCACCTAGCATGGCCGGTCGCCCATCTGCCAGGATATGCGGATCAGCGATCATTGGAGGCTTCTCTTGTGTCAATGGCCATCTTGATGTCCCCGCTTTTGGCCAGTTGGAAGTCCCCACCTGACGCTCGGTTTTCAGCTGATCGCGGCGGTCTCCTGCCGGTGGGTTCGGGCGTCTTTCATGCGGTGGGATTCGCCTTGGGTGCACACGAATGGAGCGCAAACGGTCTTGGCTTGACACTGTTGGTCTGTTGATGCCG
>CAXSEW010000219.1:0-6953 GCA_964236185.1 uncultured Nakamurella sp.
AAGAAGGCCGCCAGCACGCCGCCGATGGCGCCGAAGAGGTGGCCCTGCCAGGAGATTGTCACCACGTGGTTGACGTCCGCGACGGCCAGCTCGAGGATGCCGGTCCAGAACACCCCGCCCCACAGGACGAGCAGCACGACGCCGATGGCGATCTGCCCGAGATTGCGGGTGAAGATCCCCCGCGTCACCAGGTAGGCGAGCCAGCCGAAGACGAGGCCCGACGCGCCGATCGTGACGGTGTTGGCGGGGCCGAACACCCAGACCCCGAGCCCGGAGACCAGCCAGACCAGGATGGTGACGGCGACGAACTGACGGACGCTGCCCAGCATGATGAGCAGGCCGAAGATGAGCAGCGGCACCAGGTTCGACAGCAGGTGAGCCCAGTTCGCGTGCAGCAGCGGAGCGGTGACGACTCCGATCAGGCCGTGCAGCGACCGAGAGACCACGCCGTAGTGGGCGTTGAGTCGGTAGGACAGCAGGGAGTTGACGACCTGCACGAGAACCAGCAGCACGCCGAAGCTGCCGACGGTGACGACCGCCGGCTTGACCTGCGCGGGCAGTACGGAGGTCCGCTTCTTCACCGGCCCGCGG
The DNA here is from genome assembly GCA_964236185.1 of uncultured Nakamurella sp. Lineage (GTDB taxonomy): Bacteria > Actinomycetota > Actinomycetes > Mycobacteriales > Nakamurellaceae > Nakamurella. Next base: position 592 of record CAXSEW010000219.1, read on the forward strand.
CTCGCGGGCTCTGGCATCAGGGGCATGGTCATGGCTTCCAGATTACCGACCAGCGGTCGTCGCTGTGCGGTAAGAACATGGGAACCGCAACGGAGGGCGCTGCCGACGCAGCGCCCTCCTGTCCGTCACGAACCGGCGATCAGGCCAGGGTGGCGGTGTCGATGACAAAGCGGTAGCGCACGTCGGAGGCCAGCACGCGCTCGTAGGCCTCGTTGATCTGGTCGGCGGAGATGACCTCGATCTCGGCTCCGAGCTCGTGTTCGGCGCAGAAATCCAACATCTCCTGCGTCTCGGCGATGCCGCCGATCGGCGAACCGGCGAGTGATCGGCGGAACGGGATCAGCGAGAACACCTTGAGCGTCAGCGGCTTCTCCGGTGCACCGACGTTGACCATCGTGCCGCCGACCCGCAGTAGCGAGAGGTAGGCGTCGAGGTCGATCACGGCGCTGACAGTGTTGATGATCAGGTTGAACGAAGCGCTCAGGTCCTCGAACGTCGTCGGGTCACTGGTGGCGTAGTAGTGGTCGGCGCCGAGACGCAGCCCGTCTTCCATCTTCTTCAGCGACTGCGACAGCACTGTCACCTCGGCGCCCATGGCATGGGCGATCTTGACGGCCATGTGGCCCAGCCCGCCAAGACCGACAACGGCGACCTTGGTCCCCGGGCCGGCGTTCCAGTGGTGCAGCGGCGAGAAGACGGTGACACCGGCGCACAGCAGCGGTGCGGCGACATCGAGCTCGATGCCCTCGGGGATGCGCAGCACGAAGTTCTCGGTGACCACGATGGCCTGCGAGTAGCCGCCGTTCGTCGGCTGGCCGTCCTTGCCGACACCGTTGTAGGTGCCGACGTTGCCCTTGGCGCAGAACTGCTCCTCGCCGGCGATGCAGTACTCGCACTCACCGCAGGAGTCGACCATGCAGCCGACGCCGACGCGGTCGCCGACGGCGTGCTTGGTGACCTGCGACCCGATCGCGCTGACGATGCCCGCGATCTCGTGGCCGACCACCACGGGGTAGTTCGCCGGCCCCCACTCGCTGCGGGCGGTGTGGATGTCGGAGTGGCAGATGCCGGCGTACTTGATGTCGATCGCGACATCCTTGGGGCCGAGATCCCGACGCTCGATGGTGGTCGGTACCAGGGGCTGGTCGGGTGCGGTTGCCGTGTAGGCCTTGACGGTCGTGGTCATGGTCGATCTCCTCGGTAGGGCGTGGTGGTGGTCCCGGTCGGTCCTCGTCCCGTCGCCGCCGCTGATAGCGCGGCGTTTGACGCGAGGGCCGGACGGCATCGGGCTTGCGAGTTGCGGCCGTCGCACCGACATCGGCGACGGGCGCGGGCGACGGAGCCGGGGTGAGCGCTGGACGCCGGCGGCCAGGGACCCGTCGAGCCGTTCCGGCTCGTGCGAATCTGTCCCTACCGACGGTACGCGCGATGACCGAAGCCAACCAACGCCCGCGACCGGTGATCGCACCACCACCACCACCGGCGACCGGCGACCGGCCGGCCGCCGCGAGAGACGCAAGTCAGGGGCGTCGATCGGAGGCCCGCTCGACGCGCTCCAACCACCGGGTGAGCAAAGCGCGCAACAGTGCAGGTTGTTCATGGGGTAGCGCATGGCCGGCGTCGTCGATCACGGTGAGGGTGGCGCGCGGGTAGTCCTCGACCAGGTCGACGGCGGCGGCGTACCCGACCGTCGAATCCAGTCGTCCGGCAACGATCAGGGTGGGATGGTGATATGCGTGCCCATCGACCGCAGGCACCGTCCAGCGTTCGCCGATGCGCTCGAGCGCCGACTGGTCGACCAGCGCCGCGGCGGGGGCCACGAAACGTTCGTAGCGGTCGAGCATCTCGGGTGTGTGGAGCACGAAGTAGTTCCTGAACGCAGTCGAGCAGCGCGGTGACGACATCCTCTGCGCTGCCCAGGGTTTCGGGAGCGGTGGATCGGCCCATGCCAGGTAGATCCGGACAGATGCGCCGCAGCCCCCGCGCACCGTCGAAAACAGGCTCGAAGCACGCCTCGCTCTCGCGGTGGTCGACGCCGGCGCCGTGCAGAACGATCACCGGCCGACCGGTGCCGTGCTCCACGTGGTGCACGTGCACCTCAACCACCGGCGCCTCCGTACATCAGCGATCCCGGGGTGGTCAGTTCTTCACCGGTTTCGATCCACGTCTTCAGCCCGGACAGAATCATCGGCCAACCGCCGTACAGGTGCGGGTCCGCGTCTGCTGGTAGTTCGTCGTGGACAACGGTGAGTCGGCAGGAGTCGCCGACCGGCTCGATCTCCCACGTCACCCGACTGGTTCCGGCCGCGGCCATGTCGTCGGCCCACTGGGCGCGGTAGGACTGCACCAGCTTGCGCGGCGGGTCCACTTCAAGGTTCTCCCCGTCGATCAGCGGCCGGGGTGCGCCCGGATGCACTACCTCGTAACGGGAATCGGCCGTCCACGTGGACTGCACGCGAGCGCCGAATTGGTACCGAGCCCGGGTGTCCGGATCGGTGATGGCCTGCCAGAGCCGTTCCGGGCTGCAGCGGATGTAGATCTCGAACACTTTTTCCATCGTCGTCTCCAGGTCGGTCTTGAGGTCGGCGAGGGCGGCGGTCCACCCTGCGGTGTACTTGGTCACCCATCGGTCGTGCACCTGGCGGATGGGTATCGCGTTGAGGAAGTGGTGCTTTTCCCGGCCGTGCCGCCGGGTGACCACCAGGTCGGCGTCTTCGAGCAGCCGAAGATGTTTGGCGACAGCGACTCTCGTCATCGCGAACCGCCCGGCCAGGGCATTGAGCGTCTGGCCGTCGCAGCGGAGCAGTTCGTCGAGCAGATCCCGCCGGGTGCGGTCGGCCAGCGCCTTGAAGACTGCTTCCATGGCCCCAGCATAGGAAACCATATGGTGTCATGTCAAGGTACTGGACTGCACCGCGATGCCGGCCGATGATGCGGGCGTGAGCAGAGCGATCGTGCTGGTGACCGGCATGTCCGGCACCGGGAAATCAACGGCGCTCGAGCATCTCCACCGTCGAGGGCACCGCGTGGTGGACACCGACGATCCGGGCTGGACCGTGAACGTCGACGCCGTCGACGGCGTCGAGCGGATGTGGGATCTTCCCAGGGTCGATGCGCTGCTACGGGGTCATCTCACCGGCTGGCTCTTCGTTGCCGGTTGCGTGCCCAACCAGGGCGCCCTCTACCACCTGTTCGATGCCATCGTCCTGCTGAGCGCACCCGTCGACGTCATCCTCGCGCGGGTGGTCAACAGGGCCAATCCTTTCGGGTCCCTGCCGGAGCACCGCGCGCAGATCACCGAAGACCTGCGCGACTTCGAGCCGATCCTGCGCGCGGGTGCCACCGTCGAGATCATCAGCACCGCTGTCCCCAGTGAGGTCGTTGCAGCCCTCGAACGGACAGCGGCGGCGGTCGAGCACTAGGTCAACGGATCCAGCTTGCCGTCCGACGACCGCAGCGGTCTGCAGGTCCGCCTATCTGTCAGGCTCGATGGATGATCGACGAGTTTGCCAAGAGCTATCTCCGTGACGAGCTGGACTGGGCGCGCAGGTCACTGCTGGACACGTTGGACGGCTTGTCCGAGTACGAGGTGCGGCGGCCGCTGACCAGCACGGGTACCAATCTGCTCGGTCTGGTCAAACACCTGACAGTGACCGAATTGGTCTACCTCGGAGACGTCTTCCTGCGCCCCGCACCGCAGCCCCATCCGCGGTTCGACGATCCGGGCTTCCGCAATCGTGATTCCCTCTGGGCCGCGGCGCTGGAATCACGTGCCGATGTGGTCAGCCGATATCAAGCTGCCTGGGAGTACTCCGACGCAACGATCGAGGTCTTGGCCATCGACGCGCGCGGTCACGTCCCGTGGTGGCCCGCTCCGCACGTTCTGATGTTCAACGTGATGGTGCACGTGCTGTCCGAGACCAACCGGCACGCCGGACACGCGGACATCCTGCGTGAGGAGCTGGTGGGTCCGCCCGCCGCGCCGGGCGCCGCCGATGATTGGCCTGCGCACCGCGCCCGGGTCGAGGAGGCAGCTCGTCGCGCCGGCGCTACGCCATAAGCTAGCTGGATGATTCGGCACATCGTGTTGGTAAAGGTGGCGGGAGCTGCGGCGATGGCGCAGGTGGAGGCGGCCTTCCAGCAGGTGGGCCGGGTCGTCGACCGACTGCCGGGCGCGCTGTCGTTCGCCTGCGGCCCGAGCAACAGTCCGGAAAACCTGGAGCGTGGTTATACCCACGGTCTGGTCATCGACTTCGTCGATCTGCCGGCGCTCCACGACTATGCGGTCGACGCCGAGCATGTCGCCGCGGGGGCGCTCCTCATGCAGGCTGCCGTGGGAGGTCAGGACGGCTTGCTGGTGGTCGACCTGGACCTGATGGCAACATGAACCGGACCTGCTGTACCTGCACCACCGACCGATGGTCCGGTCCGTCGGACCAGAGCCTCCGATCCCCATGACCGCCGACGGCCTGCTGGTTCGACCCAGGACCGCCGACGACGACACCGGGTGCGTCGCGCTGATGCTGGAGACACACCAGCACGACGGCTACCCCCGCTACTGGCCGAGTCGGCCGGAATTGTTTCTCGCGCCTGACCAGGAGACCCACGCCTGGGTGGCCGAGACCGACGGCGGCCTCGTCGGTCATGTCGCGTTGCACGACGCCCGGGACCACCCGACCCTGCCGGCCGCGCAGCGAGCCACCGGGCTGGCTGCTGATCGGCTTGCGGTGGTCGCCAGGCTGATGGTCTCCCCCGCAGTGCAAGGACGCGGAGTCGGCCGTCAGCTGCTGGCCGCTGCGGTGGAACACGCCCGTCGGGAGAACCGCCGACCCGTGCTCGACGTGGTCCAACAATCGGCCCTAGCGATCACCTTCTACGAGAAGGCCGGCTGGACCCGACTGGAGCCGCTCACGCTGCTGCTGGACGGGACGACACCGGAGGAGCCGAAGGGCTTCCCACCCCTGCAGATGTGGGTCTACCTGGCGCCGTCGTCAGAGCCCGCGTCGGCGTAGCGCACCTGTGTGTGAGTGGTCAGGCGGGCGTTCGTCGCGCATGCTGATCAGATGGCCGATATCCACCTCGAGATGAGCGGGACATGAGCGATTCGACCGACCCGCCGCAGGGGTGGGACGAACTCCTGGCCCTGACTGGCGGCGACAGCGACATGCAGCAGACGCTGCAGGCCGTGGTGCACTTCGCCAAACGCAGGTTGCCGGGGACCGACGAAGCTGCCATCACCCTGATCCGCCGGGGTACCGCCGGCACCGTCGCCAGCACCGGCGGCATGGCCGACGTATTGGACGAGTTGCAGTACGAGGCCGGATACGGGCCCTGCCTGGACGCCGGCCGGGGCAACGAGATCCTGCACATCTCCGACGCCGCCACCGAGACCCGTTGGCCCAGATATCTACCGCCGGCTCGCGAGAACGGCCTGGCGAGTTCTTTGTCGCTGCCGATCCCGGTGGAGAACTACCTGTTCGGAGCTCTCAACCTCTACTCGAGGACTCCGGACGCATTCGGCGCCGACTCGGTCGAGCTGGGTGACGCGATGGCAACGCACATCTGCGCGGGACTGAGCCGGGCCGAAGCGATCTTCGCGTATCGCAACCAGATCGAGCAGTTGCGCCGCGCGTTGACATCGCGGTCGGTCATCGAACAGGCCAAGGGCATGATCATGGCGCAGCGCAGGTGCTCGGCGGTGGAAGCGTTCACCGAACTACGAACGGTCTCGATGAACCAGAACATCAAGCTGGCCGAACTGGCCGCGAGCATCGTGTCCGGCGCCTCGGGCCATCCGGTCCCGCACGAGGACGACGACGCTGGGTGAACATGCCCCTCAGCCCGGTCTGCGGCGATGAGCGGTGCCGTCGACTGCGGGTCGAGCCGACGGCACCGGAGCGTCCGGTGCACACTGTTTGACCCCGGGCGCTCGATGTCCTCAGTGCCCGTCAGCAGCCGCTTTAGCCGTTAAAGCTTTCCATCCATCAGTCGAGCAACAGATAGGGAACATCGAAGATGACCACCATGCGCCGCGTTGTCGTTCACCCCGGCCGGATCTCGGTCGAACCGGCCGAGGCACCGACACCCGGTCCGGACGAAGCGTTGGTCCGCAGTGTCGTCACGGGCGTCTGCGGATCCGACACCCACGCCGCCCACGGCCGACATCCCTTCGTCGCCCTGCCTTATCACCCCGGGCACGAAGTCGTCGGCGTGGTGGAAGCGGTCGGCGCCGACGTCACCACCCTCGCGGTCGGCGACCGGGTCACCGCCGAACCCGACCTGCCCTGCTGGCAGTGCAGGATGTGCACCACCGGCCGCCAGAACCTCTGCGAGAACCTCCGCTTCTTCGGTTGCGGCTACGA
>CAXSEW010000220.1:0-6936 GCA_964236185.1 uncultured Nakamurella sp.
ACGAGCTGGGCTGGTACCTCACGCTGCTGGAGGGCGGCGACATCGTGCCGGATTCGGGCTCGCCCGACCGGTACGAGGGCGTTGCCGACACCGACGACTGGCACGAGGCGTATTGGCATCCCGACCCCGCGCGTCATCCGGACGGCACTCCCCGTCCCGACCGCCCGCGGGAGTTGTTCGGATTCCCGGAGGCGCCCGGCCTGCTCGACGCGTTGCGGCGGCCGCTGCGCTCCCCCGGGCTTGCCATGCCCTGGCTTGCGGTGCACGGCAACCACGACCAGTTGGTTCAGGGCAACATTCCGGCCGTCGGGGCCTTCGTCAACGCGTCAATGGACGACCGGAAGGTGGTCGGCGTACCCGCTGATTGGACGCCGGAGCAGATCGGGAGGTTCGCGGCTGCCATCGACGCCAGCGAGGAGTGGGCCTTCGAGCGCTGGGCGGAGCTGCCGACGCGGCTCATCACCCCGGACGCCCGCCGACGCACCATCACCCGCGACGAGTTCATCGACGCCCATTTCGGCGACCGGGCGCGGCCGAACGGCCACGGCCTCGAGGCGGGCGCACGCACCGCCTACTACCGGCACGACCACCACGGCGTGACGGTGCTCGTGCTGGACCTGGTCAACGAGCACGGCGGTTGGCAGGGCAGCATGGACGCGCTGCAGCTCGGCTGGCTGGAGGCGGAACTGGCGGACGCGGACCGGGACCGGCGGCTGGTCGTGCTGGCGTCGCACCACACACTGGCCGATCTGGTGAATGACCGGTCCGCCCCCGGTGCCTCGCGTCGGGTGCTGACCGCCGAGCTGGCGGACATCGTCGACGGGCATCCCTGCGTCGTGCTGTGGCTGAACGGCCACACCCACATCACCCGGGTGACGCCGCATTCCGGCCGGCACGCCTGGTGGGAGGTCACCGCGCCGTCGCTCATCGACTTCCCGCAGCAGGCCCGGATCGTCGAATTGCTGCGCTCGCCGGACAGGAGGCTGACCGTGGCCCTGACCATGGTCGATCACACCGGCGAGTTGCCGTGGTCGGGTCGGGTGGATTCGGTGGCGGCGATGGCCGGGCTGTCCCGCCAGCTGGCCGCCAACGACTGGCAGTTCGACCGCACCGACCTGAGCCGGAACCACCGGGTCGGCACGGCGGGCGACCGGAACGTGCTGCTGCACCTGCCCGCACCCTGGTGAACGGTTGCATCCCGGGTGCCGGCTGCCGGCTGTGGGTACGGTGAGCCATGCAGATCCAGCTCCGGCACAACCCTTCCTTCACCGTCGGCCGGCTGTTTCTCAGTCCTGGCGAGAGCGTCCGGGTGGAGAGCGGCGCGATGATCGCACACTCCGGCGGCGTCACCCTGGCTGCGAGTGCCGAGGGCGGTGTGCTGGCCGGTCTGAAGCGGTCGGTACTGGGTGGTGAATCGTTCTTCGTCAGCACCTACACGGCGCCGGCCGAGGGCGGATGGGTCGACGTCGCCGGCGTGCTGCCCGGGGATGTCGCGGTCGTCGACATCACCCCGGATCGCCCGTTCTACCTGGCCAAGGGCAACTGGATCGCCAACTCGTCCGGCGTGAGCATCGACACGCAGTGGGGCGGCAGCGCCAACCTGTTCGGCGGCGAGGGTGGTTTCGGCATCCGGGCGTCGGGGAGCGGACAGGCGGTGATCAGCTGCTACGGCGCCATCGACGTCTTCGACCTGCAGCCGGGTCAGCCGGTGGTCATCGACACCGGCCATGTGGTGGCCTACGACCTGGGTATCCAGTTCCGGATGCGGCGGGCCGTCGAGGGCCGCACCATCCAGTCGCTGAAGTCGGGTGAGGGTTTCGTCTTCGATTTCGTCGGGCCGGGGCGGGTGTTGCTGCAGACGCGCAATCCGGAGTCGTTCGCCAAGTGGGCGAGCTCGCCGGCGGCGGGCCGCAACCCGAAGAGTGGCTTGTTCGGCTGACCACCGCCTGCCGTCCGACGGGCGCTGTGCGCGGGGCCGGCATCCACTAGCACCGGCGGTGTACTCGTATCACCGTCGAGCGCTGTACGGGCGCATCGTGAGTGCTACGAGTGTGCCGGGGACAGCCAGCGGTCAGCCGCTGGCCGGCAGCACGTGGTCACCGACCTTGTTGGTGCTCAGGCACATCGAACACACGTAGTCGTCGTGCCTGCGGCAGGCGGTCATGTCCGGCCGCTCGTAGTCCACCCGGCAGACGTGGCAGGTCAGGTGCTCGCCCGACGGATTGGTCACGCTGCGGTCGAGGTTCCCGTCTTGTGACGGCAGGTGGCGAAACGACGCTGCGGGTGGCGGATGTCACCCAGGTGTGTCAGGCGCTTTGCTGCACTGGGTCGATCGCGGACGACGGCGGGCGGATCTCGTGGGCCGGTGACGGCAGCGGAGGCTGTCGGTGCCGCCGATAGGCTGGGCCCGGCAGGACCGCTACTACCGTGCTTCAGTGAGGACTCCCGCTATGACGTCGACCCAATCCCTCGGGATGCGCGCCCGCGCCGGCCTGGTGGTGCTGCTGGCGCTGGCCGGGGTGATGCTCGGAGCCGGGCCCGCCGGCGCTGAGGCCCCGTTCCGTGTGCCCAGTCAAATCACGGATCACAACAATTCGATCGGCTGTTCCAACAACGCGGTCAACAACGCATTGGCCACCCTGCGGACCAAGGACTCGGTGCAGCTGTGGGTCGTGTTCACTGCTACCTTCTCCGGCACCGACGGACAGTCGTGGGCCAACCAGACCGCCACCAAGTCCGGCTTCGGCTCCAACACCATCCTGCTTGCCGTGGCGACCCAGGACCGCTCCTACGGTTACTCCGCAGGCACGGGCTTCCCGCTGTCGCAGGCGCAGCAGACATCGGTCGCGCAGCAGGCGATCGAACCGCAGCTGAGCCAGTCGAACTGGGCGGGGGCGGTGGTGGCCGCGGCGAACGGCTACCGTGCTGCGCTCGGCGACACTTCGGCGGCAACAGCGAGTGGGACGGTCGCCTGTACAGCCAGCGGTAGCTCCAGCAGCGGCACCAGCAAGTCCTGGATCCTGTGGCTGGTGCTGGCTGTCCTACTGATCGGCGGGTTCCTCTGGTACCGGCGGGCCCGGAAGGGCAGCGCGAACACCGGTGCACCGGGAACCGCCGGACGCTCGGGCAACGGCGAAAGCGACCCGACGCAGGCTCCGGCTGAGCAGCTCGAGCCGCTGCAGGCAGTCTCCGATCGCAGCGTGCAGACGCTCATCGCCACCGACAACGCCGTCCGCGGCAGTGAGCAGCAATTGACGCTGGCGGAAGCGACGTTCGGCGCGCCGGCGATGGCGGAGTTCCGCAGCGCTTTCGAGCAGGCCCGCACGTCGCTGGCCAGCGCCTTCCAATTGCGTCAACAGATCGACGACGATGTTCCCGAGGACGAGCAGACCCGCCGCAACTGGATGGCGGAGATCATCAAGCGGTGCACCGACGCCAGCCAGGCACTGGACGCCCAGAGCGACCGGTTCGACGCCATGCTCGACCTCAAGAGCAAACTCCCCGCGGCACTGGTCGATCTGGACGGGTCCATCAAGCAGCTCGACGACCGCGCCGCCGAAGCGATGGGGACGCTGGCGCAGCTCGGGTCCGCCTATGCACCGAGTGCGATCAGCACCGTCATCAACAACGTCGCCGACGCGTCCAAGCGTCTGGAGTACGCAAAGTCCGAAGTCCAGCAGGCCCGGCAGCAGTCGACTGCGACGGACACCACGCCGGCCATCGTCTCTGCACGCGCCGCTCAGGAGGCCGTCGCGCAGGCCACCACTCTGCTCGACGCCGTGGACAAGCTGAGCACTGACCTGAACGAGGCGGCGCGGCAGCTGCCGACCCGACTGGCACCTGTTCAGGCCGAACTTGCCAACGCCAAGGCCGTTCTTGCTCGCGGCGGTACCGGCTCGGCCGGCGCCTCGATCGGGCAGCAGTTGAGCCAGATCGAGACCGCGCTCAACGCGGTGTCCGGTCCGGCCGGAGTCAAGGACCCGCAACTGGCCACGCAGCGGATTCGCGAAGCTGATGCCACTCTGGACACCATCCTCGCGGCCACCCGGTCCGCGCAGGAGAACGCCGGCCGCGCCCAGGCAGCGCTGCAGCAGTCGGTGGACTCGGCCGCCGCGAAGATTTCCGGCGCGGAGGACTTCATCGCCACCCGTCGCGGAGCCGTCGGCAGTGAGGGCCGTACCCGGCTCGCAGAAGCCAAGCGTCACCTGAACAACGCGGTGCAGCTCTCCGGTTCCGATCCGGCCGGCGCACTGGGCGAAGCGCAGCAGGCGGAGGCGATGGCGGACGAGGCCGCCCGGATGGCGCAGAACGACGTCGGTCGTTGGCAGGGCCCTGGCGGCGGCGGGTTCGGCGGCATGGGCGGTGGCGGCGGCAACCTGACCGGTGCAGTGCTGGGCGGGCTGCTCGGCGGCATGCTCAGCGGCGGGGGCCGCGGGTACGGCGGCGGCTTCGGCGGATTCGGTGGCGGCGGATTCGGTGGCGGGGGATTCGGTGGCGGCGGCGGCGGCTTCGGGGGCGGCGGGGGCGGCGGTTTCGGTGGCGGCTCGGGCGGCGGTGGCGGCAGCGGCGGTGGCCGCTTCTAAGTCATCCGGTCGGCCACCGCGAGTGACGGGTCGCAGCCACGCGGCGACGCCGCGGCGTCGAACTACTGCGTCAGCGGACCCTGCAACACGCTGTCCTTGTGGGTGGGGTTGCCATCGAAGTCCTGCGCCGACACATCGACCACGCTGTAGGAGCGGAGGTCGATGGTGGACGCCAGGGTGAACTCGCCGTCGCCGGCAGCGCCGAGGGTTCCGACGGCCACCATCTTGTCGGCCGTCGGGTTGTAGAGCCATACCTCGTAGTAGCCCTGTCGTAGCGGCAACTGCCGCGCACTTACCTTCAAGGTCTGCGAGCCATCCGCCTGGGTCACCGTTGCGATCGCGTGGGCGTCCGTCGGGCCGGCCGGCATCGGCTTCAGGTCCGCCTGGAACTCGACAGCCGCTGTGGGATTGTCGTTCCGCTGCCCGATCGCCACTCCGGCCGCTGTGCCGCCGGCCGCGGCCACCACCACGGCGGCGACCAGCAACCCGCGACGCCACGCCGGCGCCCGACGGTCCAGATGTGCCCGATCCGCGTCCGGCGCCCGGCGACGCCCGGCGGCCGGACGGCCCGGCCGGGTCACCCCGACAGCCGGCGCCGACAAGCGGTGCGCGGGGACATCGGCGGCGGCACGTTCCGGCGCCGGCGCGGGCCCCCGTCCGGCGTCGGCCCCGATGCCCAGCTCGGTGGCGATGCCGGTCCAGATCGACGCGGGCAGTACTGGTGGAACCGGGGGGCCCAGGTCGCTGATCGACCGGGCCAGCTCCACGGTCCGGGTCAGCCCGGCCAGCTCGCTCCCGCAGAGGGCGCAATCCTGCAGGTGCGCCTGTGACGACTCGTCGAGGGTGGACAGCGTTCGCACGTCGTTCTGCTCGCCCTGCCCGGAACGCTCGCCGAGTGCAAGCAGCACGATGTGGTCAGGATCCAGGTGTTGCACCGTCCACCTCCAATCGTCGTCGTAGTTGGTTCAGTCCGCGGCGCAGGTGACTTTTGACCGTGCCGAGTGGCAGCCCGGTGAGGGTCGCGATCTGGCTGTGGCTCAGGTCGTCGTAAAAAGCCAGCTCCAATACTGCCCGCTGACTCTGGGGCAAGCGGGCCAGCTGATCAGCCACCACGATCTGGTCGACGATGTAGTCCGGACCCGGGACGTCGGCGGACTGCGAAATGCCGGCGGCAACGGCGGCAACGTCGCGGCGATTGCGGTTGATGGCCCGGACCCGGTCGATGCATCGCCGTTTGGTGATGGTCATCAGCCAACCACCCAGGGACCCCTTCGAGGCGTCGAAGCTGTCGCGGGCTCGCCAGGCATCGACGAAGACGGTCTGGGTGATCTCCTCCGCGTCGCTGGTGTTGCTCAGGCTGGCCAGGGCGACGCGATACACCTGGGTGCCGTACCGGTCGTAGACCTCGCGCAGGATCCAGGCGTCACCACCGGCGAACGATTCCGCCAGCTTGACCTCGGCCGGGTCGGGCACGGAGAACGAGGTGGGCCTGGTCTCCGTCACGCCGGCACCGCCGTCACCACGATGTTGTCGAGGTAGGACCCTGCGGCCGTGTCGAAGGCACCGCCGCAGGTGATCAGCGTCAGCCGGGCCACGCCGGACCGGGAGAACAGGTCGGCGAGCGGCACGCTCTTCTTGTCGAAGGCTTCCTTGCCGACCACCCGGTACGGCAGTTGCCCACCAGCGGCGTCGGTCACCGTGATGACGTCGCCTGCCTCCAGCTCTCCCAACCGGGAGAAGGCGCCGAGGCCCTGTTGCGCGGAGTCGACGTGGCCGCTGAGCACTACCGAACCCGAGGTCGCTCCGGGTGCCGGGCCGTACCGGTACCAACCGATGTCCTGCACCTGCTCCGGGATCGCCATCTCGCCGCGATCGTCGATGCCCACCGGTCCGACCAGCGCATCCACCCCGATGGCCGGGATGCGCAGCCGCGCCGGCGGCCGTACCGGGGCCGGTGCAACGGTCGGCTTCGGTGCGGAAGCTCTGGGTCGCGCTGTGTTCGGCGCGGAGAGCTTCGGTCGCGACGTGCCCGACGTGGGGGTGCCGGTCCGCGACGGTGTCCGCCCCCCGGTCAGGGACGGCACCGACGGGCTCGGGGCGGTACCAAGATCTGCCCGCGTGCCGGTGGGCCCTACCGCGGTCGGCGTCGATGTCGTTGCGCGGGGCACGGTCGCCAGTGTGGCCGATGTCGGCGAGGCAGGTGGATCGTTGGGCGCAGACGCCGCTCCGGACCCCGATGACTGGTCCGCCCCGGTGTCGACGCCATCTCCGGACTCGGCCAACGCCACAGCGACGCCCTGGCCGATCGGGGTCAGCGCCGGGGCAGGGCCAGCAACTGGGCGTGCATCTCCCG
>CAXSEW010000221.1:0-6930 GCA_964236185.1 uncultured Nakamurella sp.
TCAACGCGACCGGCGTGGTGCTGCACACCAACCTGGGCAGGGCACCGCTGTCGGCCGCGGCGATCGCGGCGATGACGGCGGCGGCCGGATATGTGGACGTGGAATTCGACCTGGAATCCGGACGGCGGGCCCGGCGCGGTCGCGGCACCATCGAAGCCCTGCTCGCGGCGGTGCCCGGCGCCCAGGATGCGCTGGTGGTCAACAACGGTGCGGCGGCGCTGCTGCTGGCCGTCACCGCGCTGGCAGCCGGCCGCGAGGTGCTGGTCAGCCGCGGTGAGATGGTCGAGATCGGCGACGGTTTCCGGCTGCCGGACCTGATCGAATCGGCCGGCGCCCGGATCCGCGAGGTCGGGACCACGAACCGGACCACGCGGCGGGACTATGCGGCGGCGGTCGGCCCGGACACCGGCTGCCTGTTGAAGATCCACCCGAGCAACTTCCGGATCCAGGGCTACACCGCCGCACCCCGCGTCGCGGACCTGTCGACCCTGGGTGTGCCGGTGGTCGCCGACATCGGCAGCGGCCAGCTCGGCCCGACCTCACTGCTCCCTGACGAGCCCGACGCGGCAACGACGCTGGCCGACGGCGCGTCGATCGTCACCGGCAGCGGCGACAAGCTGCTCGGCGGGCCCCAGGCCGGCCTGCTGCTCGGAACCACGGAGCTGATCGAACGGCTGCGCCGCCATCCGATGGCGCGGGCGCTGCGAGCCGACAAGCTCACCCTGGCCGCGCTGGAGGCGACGCTGCGCGGCCCGACGCCGCCGATCACGCAGTATCTGACCGCCGATCCCGACGAGTTGAAAGTCCGGTGCGAACACGTCGCCTCAGCGGTGGGCGGGACAGCGGTCGGCGGGACGGCAGTCGATGTGACCGTGGTGCCCAGTGCCGGCGCCGTCGGCGGCGGCGGCGCACCTGGCGTCGACCTGCCGGGCTGGGCCGTCGCGCTGCCGACGGAACTGGCGCAGCCACTGCGGACCGGGCGACCCGCGGTGGTCGGCCGGATCGAGAACGGCCGGCTGCTGCTGGACCTGCGCTGCGTACCGGACGAGCTCGACGACGCGCTGATCGCAGCAGTCCGGCGGGCGGGTCGACAGTGCACGTGATCGCCACCGCCGGCCATGTCGACCACGGGAAGTCGACGCTGGTCCGGGCGCTGACCGGAATGGAACCGGACCGCTGGTCGGAGGAGCGGCGGCGCGGGATGACGATCGACCTGGGCTACGCCTGGACCACCGTCGGTCAGGGGTCGACGGTGGCGTTCGTCGACGTACCGGGTCACGAGCGGTTCATCGGCAACATGCTGGCCGGGTTGGGCCCGGTCAGCGCGGTGATGTTCGTGGTGGCCGCCGACGAGGGGTGGAAGGAACAGAGCGCCGAGCACCTGCTGGCCGTCGACGCGCTCGGGCTGACCACCGGCCTGCTGGTGGTGACCAGGTCGGACCTCGCTGATCCGGCACCGGCGGTGGCCGCCGCCCGGGCCCAGCTCGCCGCGTCCAGCCTGGGTGAGGTGCCGTTCGTCTGCGTCTCGGGACGCACCGGTGCCGGGCTGCCGGAGCTCCGAGATGCGTTGGCCCGGTTGGTTGCCTCACTGCCCGAGCCGCAGCCGGACGGTCGCGTCCGGCTCTGGATCGACCGGTCGTTCACCATCCGCGGCAGCGGCACGGTCGTCACCGGGACGCTCACCTCCGGCACGTTGACCGTCGGGGACGAAGTCGAGCTGGCCGGTGGGGATCCTGACCGGCGCACTGTCCGGATCAGGGGGCTGCAGACGCTGGGCGAACCGAGGGATCGGGTGGAGCCGGTCGCGCGGGTCGCGGTCAACGTGAGACAGCTGGCAGCGCAGGAGTTCCACCGCGGGGACGCACTGGTCTCCCCCGGTGCATGGCGACCGTCCGCCGTGCTGGAGGCCCGGATCGGCGACGGTACCGACACGGGCTATGCCCAGGGTGTCGAACTGCCTGGCGAGGTCACCTTGCACCTGGGCACCGCCGCGGTACCGGCCCGGATCCGGCCGCTCGGCCGCGGAGCGGTGCGTCTGCTGCTGCGGCGCCCGCTGCCGACCCAGCCCGGCGACCGGGCGCTGCTGCAGGACCAGACGACCCGGCGGATCCTGGCCGGCGTCACCATCGTGGACATCGAACCCCCGGAGCTCCGGCGCCGCGGGTCGGCCGCGGCCCGCGCCAAGGAACTGGCCGACAGCGACATAGCCCGCGGCCGGGCGACGCTGGCCCGTCGCGGCGCGATCCTGACGGCGGAGCTGGCCCAGCGCGGTGAGACCGTCGCCCCGGACGAAGCGCTCGCCGTCGGTCGGTGGCTCGTCTCCGTCGAGCAGGGCAAGCGGTGGGTCGCCGCGTTGCGCGCCGCCTGTGCCGAGCAGCAGCGCAGCAATCCCTTGCGGCCGGGACTGTCTACGGCGGCGGCCTGCCGGGCGATCGCCCTGCCGGACCCCACTCTGCTGCCGTATCTGGTGGACGCCGCCGGCCTCGCCCTAGAGGCAGGAACGGTGCGCGCCCCCGGTGTCGTTGCCGACCTCGGGGCTGCCGAGCCCGGCCTGCGAACGCTGGAAGAACGGTTGCGCAACAGGCCTTTCGACGCGCCGGACCGGCCTCAGCTCGAGGAGCTGCAACTCGGCTCCAGGGAGCTGTCCACTGCCGCCGCGCTCGGGCGCATCGTCCGGTTGGGTCCGGAAGTGGTACTGCTGCCGACCGCGCCCGCCCTGGCCATGCGGGCCCTCGCGGCACTGCCGCAGCCCTTCACGACCAGCGCGGCCAGAGCAGCCTGGGGTACCACCCGGCGGGTGGCCATCCCGCTGCTCGAGCACCTCGACCAGCGAGGGTGGACCAGGCGGATCAATGCCGCTGGTGAGCGCGAGGTGGTCCGGCGGTGATGCCTGGCTCCGTCGGCGCCGATCGAACTCACGCCGCGGGGCCCTTCGCCGCGCCGGCAGTTGAAGGGATGCAAAGCGGAGAGGGCACACGGTCTGGACTACTGGGGGCCTCGAGTGGTGATGCATCGTCAGCTCTGATCGCTTGTCGTCGTCGAGCGGCAACTGACTTCCCGATGCCGGGCCAGAGCGCCCGATCACCGGTCTCACCGCAGCGGGCAGTTGGCGAGCCGTCGCCCCACAGCTGCGATCATTGGACGGTGCGAGGAGTCCTGTTCGAAGTGCTCGGCCCGACGCTGCCGTGAGTGACACCCCTGCTGACCCCGCGGCCCTGTTGGCGAGTGTGCGGGACGAGACCCGATTCGAGTTGAACCTGCTGCACGAACGCGTCAACACGCTGTTGGCCGCGGAAGCCTTCCTGACCATCGCCTACACGGCGACGATGAGCAGCAGTGGACGGTGGAGCGCGGTGGTGGCGCCGGTGCTCGCCGTCCTCGGCCTCCTGCTTGCAGCGCTCGCCTGGCCCGGCGTCCGCATAACAGCACAGCTGGTCATGGCGTTGACCTATCAGTTCGGGGACGTCGTCGACGGTCACCCGGAGGTACTTCCGTCCTGGGCCGGCCGCCGGGATGACCGGCGTGCGCGGGAGACCGGCCAGCGCCGCAGCCTGCTGCTGTTCCGCTTCGCCGCTCCCCTATTCCTGAGCGTCTGGGTCGTCCTGCTGGCCTGCTCACTACTGCTGCGCAATTGACCCGCACAGCGCAGCGGGTCTGCTGAGCTCGGTAGCGCCCGCCATCGAGTGGCAGTCGACGCAGCTCCCTCGACACCGTCGACGGTGCCCGGTCCATCTGCATCGCTATCGCCCGGATGCTCATCCCGGCTTGGCGGAGGTCGGCGATAGTGATGCGTTCGTCCTGCGACAGGTAGCGGGCGCTGATCGCTGTCACCGCCAGCCGGTCGAGTCGCTCAACGAAACCGACCATCTCCCCGCGGCGGTAGACCTTGTAGTCGCGGGACCAATTTGCGCCGCATGTTCGTGACACCCCAGTCTCCCGGCGGGCTGCGGCGACGGTCCACCCGCGCCCCAACAGCTCCATGAACCGCTGGCGTTTCGCGGACTGAGGCCGACGGCCAGGGTCCTTCTTGAGCCGACGAGTAGTCGACAAAATGGCCTCCCATGATCAAGGAAGCGTTACGACGACCGCTGGAAACGACCCCGGAAGACCCGGGTGAGGATTCACCCGGAATCGACATATGGGTTCCCGATCCCACGCTTGCGGGGATAACCGGCTTGACTCGGCCTAGTGCGCCTGCCAGACCGAGGTGTTCGATATCCGCCGCCGAGCTGCGGCCAACGCCAATGGGTAACGCAGCGTTACCGACCCGCTCTATCTCTCGTTGCTGATCGCCCAGCTCTTTACAGAGGAGCTAGGTACACGAGTCACGTGACACTTTCACTGCTGCAACAGTAGTCACTCCGGTTCCAGCTGGTGTGACGCCTGCCCCGGCGGCAGCTTCAGGCCCTGATGGAGGCGCTGGTGGCTGACCGCCGTCCAGGGTCGGCTGCAACGTCGATGGCCGATGCCGCCGACGCTGCCGGCGGATCAGCTTTACCCGAAGCTGGCGGTCGTCAGGGTGACCACGAGCGGCCTCGTGACAAAGCCGCCGAACTTGTTGCGGATGAGAGACTCCATATCGTCGAGGAGACCGAGGCGTCCTGAAGCGTTCATCATCTGAGTCCCTGAGTAAGACTGCATCAGGTTCCGGTAATCGGAGCTGCTGTACGTCAGGTTCCAGTCGTAGCGGCGGACGGCGATAGACCCGAAGCGTTGGTCAGCCTCCAGCGAAGCGCGGATCGCCGGATTCACACGGCCACGGGTCGGCGGCCGGGGGCCGGTGTGTCCTTGGCCGTATCGCTGGTAGAGCGGTTGGGCGGCGGCGAAGAAACCGAGATCATCAGGCGAGTCCACCTGGATCAGGTCGACGATCGCCAAGACTCCCTCCGGACTCAAGATCACCGCCGGCCGGTCGGTCTGCGCCGTCCGAGAGATCCAGTGATAAGCGGTGGCCGAGAAAACGCTGTCGGCGCCGGGCGCGATGGCTACAGTCTCGAAGTCGCCGACGCTGATCCGGAGCCGGTCAGAAGGCAGGTTCGAACGCAGCTTGGCGGCCAGCGCCAAACCGATCTCGACGGCGTGGACCGACGCTCCCCTCGCTAGAAGATCCCGCGTCGCTTGGCCCGTCCCGGACCCTACTTCCACGATCTCCGGCTCAGCCGGCAGCAAACTGAAGAGCTCGTCGAACAGCTCGGGGGGGTAGGACGGCCGCGCTTGGTCATAGATCTCGGGTGCTTCGTTGAACGACAACCTGATGTCCTCTGGCGAGCCCACGAATTCCATCCTGCCCGAGATTGCACGCCCCGGATGTGCCGCCTGCGCACAGCAAAGCGCAGCCCCAAGCCGTACGGACTGCCTTATGCCGTGTCCGTTGAACGATCGCTGACCGCAACGGATCACCAGCCGGGACAACACACTTCCGTTAGCCTCTTGACTTTAAGTCGGCGGTGATCGTTGAGATCGTCACCGCCGGTCGAACGAGTGGCTCACGCGGCCTGCCGGGAGATGTTGATGGGTTCGTTCGATGTGCCGCTAGACGACGAACGCACCCAATTTGACGCGTTCGTCGAGGAGTACCGCCGCGCCATCGAGATGACCCTCGATGACCTCACCGAGGAGCAGGCTCGTCGCCACCTCGTACCGTCCGAGACAACGTTGCTTGGACTGCTCAAGCACGTCACGTGGATGCAGCGCGTGTGGTTCGAGGAGTGCGTCGGCAATACCTCCCGGCTGGAGCTCGGCCTGGTACAGAATCCGCTGGAGTCCTTTCGGCTCACCGACGCCGACACGGTCGCCTCGGTTACGGCAGCCCACCGGGCAGCTTGCGCGACGGCCCGGACGGCGGTAGTAGACCTGCCATTGGATGCCGTTGTGACCGGCCACCGGGCGGGGCAACGCACGCTTCGCTGGGTATACCTGCAAGTGCTGCGAGAGCTGGCACACCACTGCGGACACGCCGACATCCTGCGGGAGCAGATATTGCCCGGATGAGTCAAGAGCAGGAACTGGCCCACTATCCCGCCCGGTGATCGATCGCTCAAAGGGTGTTTGATCCTGCCAGAGCAATCGCTAAATTTGCATGGCGGGCTCGGATGTGGTCGTGAATCATCCGATTTGATGCCTCAGGGCATCACCAACATGATCGCGGGGGGCCGGATGACGGAGTCGGCCACCACACGGCGGGTGCCCAGGCGGCGTCTCATCGGCGTCTGGACCACAGTTGTCATGTTGGTGTTGCTCAGCGTTGCGTGGCTCATCACCGGTCCCATGCGGACAGCCGACCGGCTGGCACCCACGGTGGGGGTGCGATGGGTTCTTACGCAGGTGAGCAACGACGGTCGCAGCGCGGCAGTTGCTAGGCGAGGTGATCACACCGTGACGCTTCGTTCGGACGGGCTCATTTTGATATTCGATGGATGCAACACCACGACGGGCCAGTGGTCATGGGCTCTGCGAGGGTTCGCGATCGACGATGCCGCCAACGGTCTCATCGCCTGCGGGTACGCACCTGGTACAGAGCCACCGCCCACCGATCCACTTGTTACCACCGGAACGGACGCGCTTTACGGATCAGTGTCAGCACAGCTCGACGGTTCAGTCTTGAAGGTCGCGTCAAATGGCTACACCTTGATCTACGTCAAGGGTTGAGGTCGAGGTGGGCGCCATTCACCTCGTATTGGTGACCAGTCACGGATGGCTGACAGGTGACGCCGCCCGAGGGGGTGCGACGGCCGCCCCATCTTGCTGTTCCGACCGCTGGGCGACGAGGCTCCAATCGACCTCCTCTCGAAGGACAGTTGTCGGGCCGCTGGGCCCGCACACTGGCCACATGGGAAGAACTCACGAGTTTCTGGTATAGAGGGCCTGCCGATCTATCTAGTGTCCTGCACCGGTGACTCGTTGAATAAGTCGTCCGATCGAGCTGAGGAT
>CAXSEW010000222.1:0-6907 GCA_964236185.1 uncultured Nakamurella sp.
GGCATCCGACGGAAACTGTGGGCATCCGACGGACACTGTGGGCAAACAACATGTTCAGGTGTGGGTGAGGCTTGAGTACGAAGTCTGTCGATGGACGTTCCCCGTGGGCGGTGCCGCGGGGTGATGCCACCAGCTCCGCTGATCGGCTGATCGTCGTCGTCAGGACACTGTTCGCATTCCTCGGGTTCAGTGCGCTGGTCACCGAGATCGCCACCCTGGTGCAGGCCGGCCGTTTCGTCCCGGGCAACTTCTTCAGCTTCTTCACGGTGGAATCCAACGCGCTGGCCGTGCTGAGCCTCGTGCTCGGCAGCTTCGGTGCGGTCGCCGGCCGCCGCTCGGAGCGACTCCGCTTCTTCCGGGGTGCTGTCACGCTCTACATGACGACCACCATTCTCGTGTTCATCGTGCTGTTGTCCGGGCTTCCCGCGTCGCAACTGACCGCGGTTCCGTGGGACAACACGGTGTTGCACTACATCATGCCGGTGGTGATCATCCTCGACTGGTTGCTCGTCGACCGGGGCGAGGCGATCGCTCTGCGCCGTGCGTTGCTCTGGTTGGTGTACCCGTTGGCGTACCTCGTCTACAGCCTGGTGCGCGGTCCGATCGTCGGGTGGTACCCCTACCCCTTCATGAACGCGTCCGAGCACGGCTACCTGCAGGTGATCATCACGTCGGTGATCATCGCCGTGGTGCTGGTCGCGATCACCGCGGTGATCGCCCGCGCCCCCGGGTGGATCCCGCAAAGCACAGCTCGTCCGCGGTCGTAACGGCCCGCCGGGCATGGTGGCCGTGGTGAGGCGGTCGCGACCCTGCGGACAGGGTCGGCTGTGCAAGACTGACGGGAAATGCTGAGCAAAGGCAAACGTCTGTGCCGCCGCCCTGCAGCAGATGCGGAGGACGTGTGTCCGGTTTCCGACCGCGGCGTGGCGACTCCCGGCTCGTCACCAGCACCACGGTGGCCGTGGTGCTGTGCTTCCTGTTGACCGGAGCGGTGACCTCCAGGACCGGGACTGCCGGCCAGCCGCAGGCGGTCAGCAGCACTGCCGACCCCGCTGTCGGCGTCTTGTTCGCCGATTCCGCAGCGACCACGCACGAGTGCACAGCCAGCGTGCTGACCGTAGGTCACGGCCTGCTGCTCACTGCCGCGCACTGTCTGGCCGGAACGGGCGCCGGGATGCGGTTCGTCCCGGGCTACGACGGCACCGCCGCCATTCCCGACCCGTTCGGCGTGTGGACGGTGACCACGGCGTGGGTGTCGGCCAACTGGCTCTCCGGTCAGCAACCGGGAAACGACATCGCGCTGCTCCGGGTCGGTGACCAGACCGTCGCCGGGCAGTCGCGGTCGATCACCCAGGTGACCGGCGGGTATGCCATGGCCGTGTTCGGCGGTTTGTTCGACAACCTGTGGGGACCGTCCCTCGGCCCGGTGACGGTGGTCGCCTACAACGCCGGCGCCGGCGACGCACCGGTCACCTGCACCACCGGCGGAGCCACCGATCCGGTACCGGCCAGCTTCCGCTGTGGCGGCTACTCCGGCGGCTCGAGTGGGGCGCCGTGGCTACAGATCGACCCGGCGTCCGGCAGATCGACGGTGGTCGGGCTGATCGGCGGCGAACATCAGGGGGGCTGCTCCGACGACGAGTCGTTCACCCCGACGGTCGACGGCCAGTTGTTCCCCCTGCTGCTCAGGGCTGCGCTGGACCTCCCCGGCGACAACGTGCCGGCAGCCGGCGACGACGGTTGCTGACGCGCCGGTCCCGGCCATCACGGCGCACCTGATTGCTACCCGGTGACCGGCCGAACGGTCAGGCATCGGCATCGGCCACCAGATGCCGGTGGCCCAGGCGCCGCCAGAGCCAACTGGCCGGCACCCGCCGGCCGTAGAGCACGTACTCGGTGGTGGACGCGTCCGTCAGGGTGAGCTGCAGCGCGCGCAATTCGTCCGGGCGACCGGCCAGCAGCAGTTGGTCGTCGGTGCGCAACTGGAAATCCATTGCCGGGGCAAGTGTGCAGTCGGCTCCCCGCTGGACGAGCAGTGGCACGACGTGGAGCGCCACCGACCGGTCGGTGGCGCTGCGCAGCAGGTCGCCCAGCCGCGAGCTACCGCTGGTCAGCCAGGTCGACAACGTCGGCGCCGCGGTGGCCGTGAGGGTGATTCTGCTCAACGCCTCCAGATGTTCGCCGCAGTGATCGTCCAGTCGGGACACCAGCGCTGCCGCCCAGTCGTTGCCCAGTGCTGGCATCTCCTGGAGGAAGCGCCACAGCAGCGGGGTGCTGAGCTGGGCGTAGACCTCGCGGGCGATCAACTCGGTCGGCACCAGCAGCGAATCGAGCGACATCGCCTGGAACAGCGGTGCGCTGGTCACCTGGTTCTGGCGGGCACCGAGGAAAAGGTCGGGGTTCACCCTGCGGGCGGCGGCGAGCAGCGACAGGTTCGTGGTGTCGTTGTGCGTTCCGGCCACGAAGCCGACGGCGGAGCCGAGATCGGCGCGCACCAGCAGCTCCGGGTCGGCGGCGTCGCCGACCAGCAGGTGCGGATCGCTCGACACCCGGTCGTGGGGTTCGGCGGTGTCGAGCACGGTGACGTCCAGGCCCCCGCCCGGAGGTCGGCCGTCAGCTCCCGGCCGAACCGTCCGTAGCCGCAGATCACCCAGCGACCGGTGCGGGGCGGCTCACCGCGGGGCGGCCGCCGACTGCCCGGCCCGCCTTCCAGCCAGGTCATCAACTGATGGGACGCCGGCGCCCGTAGTGACAGCAGCAGGTGATCGCCGTAGCGGTCGAACGGATTGATGACGGCGGGTGTACCGAATGCCACCATCCGGTCGGCGATCACCGGGGAGGAGGTGCGCGCGATGATCGGGACGTCCGGCCGCAGCAGGATGGCTGACATGGTGACGGCCAAGTTCGCTTCGTCGTCGTCGGTCAGTGCGAGAACGCCGCTGCAGTAGGGGTGCTCGAGACCGGCGATCTTGAGGATGTCCGGGTTCCGGGCGTCGCCGACCAGTCCTGGCACGTCGGGCCCGTGTCCGGACAGGTCCAACGCGTCGATACGTTCCGGCGCCAGGTCGACGACGACGAACTGCTGGCCCAGGGTGAGGAACGAATCGCGCAGCAGCTCGCCGGTGCGGCCGTACCCGGCCATCAGCAGGAACGGTTCCCGCACGGCCGCCACCTTGCGGGTGAAGCTGCGCAGCGCCAGCGCTTGTCGGAACGCCCGGTCCTGCAGCAGGGACAGGATGGCGCCGATGGCGTAGGCCCAGCCCACGACGGTGACGTAGATGGTGCCCATCACCCAGAGGCGCTGCGCCGCCGTGAACGGATTCGGCAGCTCGCCGAAGCCGATCGTGGTAGCGGTGTAACTCATGAAGTAGAAGGCGTCGAAGAAGCCGACCTTCGTCGCCCGGCCCTGGGCGTCCTGCCCGGGTATCAGGGTCAATCCGATGACGCTGACCGCGAAGATGACGATCAGGATGATCAACGGAGCCCGCATCCGCCGCATGATCAGGAAGATGGCCGGTGAGGTGGGGTTCGTCGAGTTCAGCGATGCCTTCCATCGCAGGCTGCTGCGGGCCCGGTCGTCCCGGCGGCCGAAGAGCTGGTCCCAGAAGATCCGCAGCAGGTTACCCATCGGCGCGGCGGGTCACGGCCGGCGGAAGGAAACTGTCTCGGCGACCAGCAGCACCACGGATACCAGGTTGGCCAGCAGTGCCCCGCCGGACAGCGAGACCACCGTGGCCATCGCCGACGGGGTCACCCCGGCAGTGGAGATGTGCGCGGCGATGCCCCAGGCAATGGCGGCGATCACCAACTGCAGGTCCGCCACCAGGCTGGTGGCCAGATGCACCGCTCCGATCTGCGTCCGGTCACCGAATTTGAGCACCGTCGCAACCAGGCTGACCACGACCGCAGCGATCAGCTCGTAGACGCTGTGCAGTGACGGATCGGCGATGTCGCCGATGAAGAAGCCGAAGTTCAGCGAGGCCGCCAGCAGGATGAAGAAGCCGAAGATCACCTTCTCGAGGTTCACGACTGCTCCTGACGACCACGGCGGGACTCATCTCCCGCGCTCGCCGAAATCTAGGCGGTCGGACCGGCCGGTCGTTAAGGGACGGAGATCGTCTTGCAGCCGAGGTTCGTCGCCGCGGAGCTCGCCGTCGTCGGCATCGATGCGGTGCAGACGGTGTGCCGGCCCTTGGTCGCTCCGATGCGCTTGTAGAAGCCGTGGGTGCCGGACACCCGGAAGATGCGGTTCACATCGGCGCGGCCCTGCGACGTGGCGACATTGGCGACGACGCGGCCGTCCAGGGTGATCCGGATGGTGTTGTTGACGCTGGGAGCCCGGACGTCCAGGCCCCAGCCGGTGACTGCGAACGATCCGGGGATGCTGCTCAGCCTGTCGAACGACCCGCGGGTCGGTGTCGGCCGGACCGTGATTGTCTTGCAGCCCAGCGTGATTGCGATACTCGACGTGCCCGACGGCCGGGCGGTGATGCAGACGGTGTGCAGTCCCGGGACCGCACCGATAGTGGCGGAGAAGCCGTGGCTTCCCGATGCGCGGAGGGCGCGGTTGACGTCGGATCGGACGATCGGGGTGCCGAGCATCGCGACCGAGCGCCCGTCGAGCAGCACCTGGGCCTGGGCGCCACCGGAGGTGCGTTGCGGGTCGACCACCCACCCGGAGACCGAGAAGCCGCTCAGCCGAGAAGTAGCGGCGTCGAAGCTACCGCGCAGGCGTGGTGGCGGCGGCGGGGTCATGGACGCGGAATCAGCTGCCGTGGCGCCCTTGTAGTGCCAGTAACCCATCAGATCGCCACCCCAGGAGCCGCCCCGACTCTGCTGCACCTTGATGTTCTGGCCCGTCGTCGGCGACCCGACCATGGCCGGCTCCCCGTTCACGCTGCCGATGTAGATGCCGGAGTGATAGGCCGGTGCCGAGCCGCCGTTCCCGAGCAGCACGACGTCGCCGGGAACCGGGGAACTGGTCCTGGTGAACAGCCCCGAGGTGCGGACCATGCCGTCGCCGGAGCCACCGCCGATGTCCACACCGAAGGCGTAGTAGTACAGCTCTCGCACCAGACCTGAGCAATCGACGTGGCTGTTCAGCGGGGCAGGATGCGCCCCGTGGCCGCCGGCGTACAGGTACGAGATACCCAGGGTGGTCTGGTGCTTGGCTTCGGCGACCAGCTTGGTCAGCCGAGCATCCGGTGCGGCGGCCGCCGACAGATGTGCCGAGGTGATCTGCGGGGTGGCTGCACCCGCGGTCCCCTCGATACCGGCAAGGGCGACGACCACGGTGCCCAGGAGGACGCCGACCATCTTGGCGCTTTTGAGCATGCTGGCGACCTTCAAGAACGACTCCGTTGCTGTGCTGCGCCGTCGATGCCCGGCGGGTGGGCGGCCACGCGGGAGCCTGCCGAGACTGGCTGAACGCCGGTCCAGACGTGATCCTCGGTCACTGTCCGAACGTCTCGGTGCGTATGCGTGGAACTGGAACTGGTGAAATCGACGGCGTGCATTCTGCAGGTGCCGGTCGAACGAGTGCGACGTTATGGCAAATGGCCGTGGACGTCCACCGGAACAAATATGGGATTTCGGTCGGAAAAGAGATCGATTCGCGATCTGACCGTTACCAGAGGTTGCAGAAGAGTGATAGAGGTCGCATCATGACTCGAGCCACGCCTGCCTTCGTCCGTTCGGCCTAGTCGATAACGTCCCGGACGATCGTCGAATTCACTCGGTTGACTGACTCGTGTCTCCCTGGACACTGGAGGTGTCAATGGTATAACCCCCGATCGAACGTTCTTGGCATTGAATGGGGCTGAAATCATTGCCCGGTTGTGGCTCCCAGGATGCGACTTCCTGATGCAGGCGGAACGCCGCAGAACTCTCGACCGACGTACCGACCGATAGTGTCGGAACATGTCAGCGCCCGACTCCGCCATGCCCCAAGAATCTTCCGTCACCTCCGATGCAGCGCCGCCGATCCGGTGGACGGCGGCCGGCGACTTCGAGGACATCAGCTACGAGACCACCGCGGACGGCATCGCCAAGATCACCATCCGCCGGCCGGAGGTGCACAATGCCTTCCGGCCGCAGACGTTGATCGAAATCTCCGCCGCGCTGGTGGAGGCGCGGGAGGACGAGCGGGTCGGGGTGATCATCCTGACCGGCGAGGGCACCCGTGCGTTCTGCTCCGGCGGCGACCAGCGGGTGCGGGGGGACAGCGGATACAAGACCGATGACGGCGCCACCGGCCGGTTTCACGTCACCGACCTGCACGTGCAGATGCGCCGGCTGCCCAAGCCGATCGTCGCCATGGTGGCCGGCTACGCGATCGGCGGGGGCCACGTGCTGCACGTCGTCTGCGATCTGACCATTGCAGCGGACAACGCGATCTTCGGGCAGGTCGGCTCCCGCGTCGGCTCGTTCGACGGCGGATTCGGCGCCAGCTCGCTGTCCCAGCTCGTCGGGATGAAGAAGGCCAAGGAGATCTGGTTCCTCTGCCGGCAGTACGACGCGGCGCAGGCGCTGGAGATCGGGCTGGTGAACGCGGTGGTACCGCTGGCCGATCTGGAACGGGAGACGGTGTCCTGGTGCCGGGAGATGCTGCAGCTGTCGCCGTTCGCGCTGCGGTTGATGAAGGCCAGTTTCCACGCCGCCGAGGACGGCTACGCCGGCCTGCAGCAGCTCGCGCACGATGCGAACCTGTTGTTCTACGGCTCCGCGGAGGCGCAGGAGGGTCGCGAGGCGTTCAAGGCCAAACGGAACCCCGACTTCACGCAGTTCCCCCGGCGCGCCTGATCAGCGTGATGGCGCGCCGGCCGCCGACCGCGGTGACCGACTGCGCGGCCGACGTGGTGGCCGTGGTGCTGGCCGCCGGGCGAGGTTCGCGCCTGAGCCCGATCAC
>CAXSEW010000223.1:0-6828 GCA_964236185.1 uncultured Nakamurella sp.
CACCGACCGGAAATGATCCCACCCAAATGGATCGATTTCGATCAACGACCACGACGCAACTGGCTCCACGATGTTGAGTGACACTGTCGAACATCACTGTCCAATAGCGCTGTCGATGAAGTCGGCGCCGGTCGAGGTGGAATCGGCCTGCCCCGGATACGACAGTGCCCGGGTGCACCCGATGATGAAGGACGACCTGCAATGCAGCACGCCGGTGCGGCATGGACCGGGAACCAGCCCGCGGGTGCCGTCAGGAGTGCGCCAGCACCTGCGCATCGCCCAGGCGGTACTTGGTCAGCAATTCGGGCCGGGGCGACGGGCCGATGCCCGGCGCAGTGGGGACATCGACCACGCCGTCGTGCATCACGACCGGATCGGTGATGTCCTCGATGTAGAACCGGCTGGAACCGGAGATGTCGCCGGGCAGGCTGAATCCCGGCAGCGAGGCAAGTGCTGCATTCGCCGATCGGCCGATGCCGGTCTCCAACATGCCACCGCACCAGACCGGAATGCCGTTGGCCATCGCCAGGTCGTGGATCTTGACCGCCTCCAGGTAGCCGCCCACCCGGCCCGGCTTGACGTTGATCACCTGGGTGGCGCCCATGGCGATGGCGTCGGCCGCCGACCGCGCCGAGACGATCGACTCGTCCAGACAGATCGGCGTACGGATCCGGCCGGCCAGGATCGCGTGCTGGCGCAGGTCGTCCTCGGCCAGCGGCTGTTCCAGCAGCAACAGGTCGAACTCGTCGAGCCGGCGCAGGGTGGCGGTGTCGGCGAGGCTGAATGCCGCGTTGGCATCGGCCTGCAGTAAAACCGAAGGGCCGAACTCCTGACGGACGGCCCGAATCGGCTCGACCTCCCACCCCGGCTTGATCTTCACCTTGATCCGGGCATACCCCTCGTCCAGGTAGCCACTGATCGAAACCAGCAAATCCTTGATGGTGTCGTGGATGCCGACCGACACTCCGGACGGCACCGTCGGCACCACGCCGCCCAGGTAGGCACGAAACGACTGGCCGCCGGCCCGCAGTTGGGCGTCCAGTACCGCCATCTCCAGGCACGACTTGGCCATCGGGTGGCCGACGACGTGCCGCAGGTGATGGCTGACCGTCTCGGCCGTCAGGTCGTCCACCGCGAACAATGTCGGCGCCAACCAACGCCGGATCACCTCGGCACAGCCGTCGACGTACTCGGCGGAGTACAGCGGATCCTCCATGGCGACGTTCTCGCCCCAGCCGGTGACCAGGGTGCCGTCGATGTCGACCTGCACCTCGACCAGCAGGGCCAGCCGCTCCACCTGGGTGGCGAACGAGGTGGTGAAGGGGCTGACCAGGGGCATCCGCACCCGGTGCAAAGTCATCGAATGAAGTTTCACGACGGTCCACTCAGTTGATGTGAAGGGAGACGATCAGGGACTGCTGGGACGAGGCCGGGCCTGGTCAGGACGTAGTGGTGGTCGGACCGGAAACCCTCGATCACCCAACCGGCCTCGACCCGTCGATGGAGTGTCTCGCGGACGGCGAGCCGCCAGCGCCGGGCGAGCAGCGGATCGGTCCGGCGGAGGGTTTCGATGTCGCCCGGGACCGCGATCAGGATCCGGTCGGTGTCCGGCGGCAACGGCGCCGGCACCGGTTCACCGGCCCGGTCGGCCAGCACGGTGACGGCCGGCTCGGGCGGGGGCTCACCGGTGCGCGGCGACAGCAGGTCCCAGTTGACCAGCAGCCGGTCGCTCGGGTCGTCGGAGTTCAGCGCGTCGTGCATCGGGCCGTAGTGGTCGACGAGGTACTGCGGAGCGGTCACCCCCAGCCGGGTCAGGTTCAGGTGTGCGTTGCGGGATACCAGCGGATCGAAGGTCCAGGTGACCAGGCCGATCTTGCGTTCCAGGCACCAGGCCCGCTGGTGCAGCTTCAACGCTCTACCGACCCCGCGGCCGGCGTGCGTGGGCAGCACACCGACGATGTGCGAGTGCAGCCCGAAGGGATGACGGGGAAAGCCGACAGCGGCACCGACCAGTTCCCCGCCCACCCTGATCCCGGCGATGTAGCCGCCGGCCTCGGCGATCGCCACCATCAGTCGCGGCTCGACCTCGGGCGATCCACTGTCGGTCTGCCAGATGCTGTCCAGCACGGCGCCGATGGCCCGCATATCGGCGATGTCGTGCACCAGCTCCACGACGGCCGACGAACGCTCGCCGGCCGCCTGCGCCAACGCCCAGGCCGGTGCGACGGCGTCGGTGGCGGCACCCACAACAGCGCCATCAACGGTCGACACGCTGGCGTTGGTCACCATCGGGCTCCAGTTCGATCAGGGCAGCCGCCGTATCCGGCCGGCGAAGAGCTTCGTTGCTCGGGGTCCAGTGTCGACCTCGAACCGCCGGGCAGTCATCGGCCGCGCGACCGAACCGAACCGGCTGCGGTTGTCGGACGCGACCAAGACTGCATGCTCCGGTTCGCAGCCGGAGCTCCAACGAGGTGACCAGCCGGACGTGTGCGTCGTCGAGGTCGATGCTGAAGCGCTCGCTGATGGTCCGCACCCGGGAGCGCAAGGTGGTCTCGGGTACGAACACAGCACCGAGGCTGCAGTGCGCGCCTCACCGAAGGCGTCGAGCCAGGGTGCCGGGCAGCCGAGGCGCGCCGTCTCCCGGAGTACGCTCTGCAACTCCGGCAGCGTCCGGACCGGGCCGGTGGACAGCAGCACGCGCCGGTCGGCGACCGAACTCCGATGGAGGACCACCGGCCCATGTCGACCGAGTACCAGCAGACCCCGCTCTGCGACGAACTCGATGCGTTCTTTGCTCGATACACCGCGGCGAACCAGTCAAAGGCGCTGGTCTACGGACTGGTCGGTCCAGACGGCCTGCTGCACAGCGCCGGCTTCGGCAGCGCCAACGACGAGGGCGCCGTCCCGGACGCCGACACGGTGTTTCCGATCGCCTCGATGTCCAAGTCCTTCACCGCGTGCGCCGCGTTGCTCGCCCGGGACCGCGGGCTGATCAACCTGGACGCCCCTATCACCGACTTCTTTCCGGAATACAGCGCGACGGGCACGTTCGACGATCCCTGCGACCCGCCGACGGTGCGGATGCTGTTCTCGATGGCCGGCGGGCTGACCGAGGACAACGCGTGGGTGGATCCGTTCATCGATATGTCGGTCGAGGACATGCTTGCCCGGGTGGCCAAGGGCCTGCGGTACAGCAGCCTGCCCGGAACCGTCTACGAGTACTCCAATCTCGGGTACGCGCTGGCCGGGCTGGCGGTCGGCCTCGCGGTCGATCGGCCCATCGAGGAATGGGTGCACGAAGAGGTCATCGCTCCGCTCGGGCTGACGTCGACCTGGTTCGATGCCTATGCACCGGCCACCGCCCACACCAGGGCGACGGCCTACTCGCTGGACCCCGACGGTGCCTGGGTGGCCTATCCGCCGGCCGCTTCGGGTGCATTCGCCTCGGCCGGTGGGATCCAGAGCACGGTGCGGGATCTGGCCAGCTGGGTCAGCTGGCTCGGTTCGGCATTCCGCCCGCCGGTCGAGGACGATCGCAATCCGGTCGGCCGGGCCGCCCGCCGCGAGATGCAGCGGCTGCACCAGGTCGACGTGCCGACGCTGGCCCTGCGGCCGAACGGAGACTGGCACCTCGGCGTCGGCGGCTACGGTCTCGGGCTGCAGATCACCGAGGACCTCTACCGCGGCACCATCGTGTCGCACGGCGGCGGCCTGCCCGGCTACAAGCTCTACATGATCTGGCACCCCGACTCCGGTCACGGCATCGTCGTGCTGACCAACAGCCATCGGGGAGATCCGACCGCGATGGCGCACGAGGCGTTGTCCAGGGTGCTGGAGCGGCACGCCACGGCGGCCCGTACGGTCCGGCTGTGGCCGTCCACGGTGGAGCTGCGGCTGTCGGCCGAGAAGCTGATCCGCAATTGGGACGACCAGCTGGCTGCCGAGATCTTCGCCGAGAACGTCGATTTCGACCGCCCGATCGCGGCCCGCCGGGCAGAGATCGAGCAGTTCGTCGCCGACATCGGCCCGCTCGGGCCGCCGCGCCCGGTCGCCGACATCACCTCGGCCGCGACACCGGCCGATATCACCTGGGCCATTCCGGGAGAGCGCGGCGAACTGATCTGCATGGTCCACCTGACGCCGGTACAACCGGCCCAGATTCAGGAGTTCGAGGTCAAGGCGGTGCCCTACGATCGGCCGCGCAGCGTCCGACCGAGCGACATCTCCCTGCGTCGAACAGCTCTCGGCGCTGCCTCGGTGAGCCCGCTACCCAACGTACGGGTGCTGCTGCCGGACAGCTGACCGGCGGCAGCACCCTGTCGACCGGTGGTCAGGCGGCCGCCGAGAACGCCTTCCGCCCCGCTTCCGCTACCTGGTGGTCCTCGTCGACCGACCCGGCACTGACGCCCACGCCGCCGACGATCTGTCCGTCGGCGGCGCGCAGCAGAACGCCGCCACCGAAGATCACCAGACGACCAGCACTGGTCGCCTCGATCCCGTACAGCGGTGCACCCGGCTGCACCAATGGGACCAGGTCCTTGGTGTCGGTCTGGAAGTACACCGCGGTGAGCGCCTTTCGCTGCGAGATGTCCAGGCCGATCAACTTCGTGTCGTCCATCGCCACGAAAGCCACCAGATTGGCGCCGTCGTCGACCACGGCGATGTTCATCGGCTGACCGATGGACAGCGCCTCCTGCTTGCACGCCTGAAGAATGGCTTCCGCCTGATCCAGAGTGATGTTCCTGCTCATTGTTCCTCGATGCTTTTTCGGTCGCGGAGTGAAATGGGAGTGGTGTCGATCAGTAGCAGCGCTCAGAAGACCCGGATGGCGGCTTCGGCGGGCGCGTCCAGCAGGGCGGCGATCTCGTCGTCGAGCTTGACCAGCGTGAGCGAGGCGCCTGCCATGTCCAGCGACGTGCAGTACTCCCCGACATAGCTGTGGCGCACCGTGATGCCTTGCGCGGCCAGCTGCTGATGCGCGCGACGGTAGAGGATGTACAGCTCGCTGATCGGTGTCCCGCCCAGACCGTTGATCATCAGCGCCACCTCGTCGCCGGAGCTGTACGGCAGATCCTCGACCACCGCCGCGAGGAGCTCGTCCGCGATGACGTCCGCACCGGCCATCTTCTTCCGTTCGCGCCCCGGCTCGCCGTGGATGCCGACGCCCATCTCGATCTCGTCGTCACCCAGTTCGAACAGCGTGGAGCCCTTGGCGGGCGGCGTGCACGAGGTGAGCGCAACGCCCATGGTGCGGGTGACGTCGTTGACCTTCTTGCCGATCCGCACGCACTCGTCGAGGTCGGCGCCCTGCTCCGAGGCGGCACCCACCGCCTTGATCACGAAGAAGTTCCCGGCCACTCCGCGGCGGCCCACCGTGTAGAGCGAGTCCTTCACCGCGACATCGTCGTTGATGGTCAGGATCTCCACCCGGATGCCTTCGGACTCGGCCATTTCCTTGCCCATGTCGAATGCCATCCGATCGCCGGTGTAGTTGTTCACCAGCAGCAGCACGCCTTTGTCGGACGCCATTTTCTTGGTCGTCTCGTAGACGTAGTCCATCGGCGGGGCGGCGAAGACGTCACCAGGGCAGGCGGCGTCCAGCATTCCCTTCCCGACGACCATGACGTGGGCCGGCTCGTGCCCGGATCCGGAACCCTGGACGATGGACACCTTGTCCGCCCGCGGCGCGTCCGACCGCATGATCAAGTTGTACTCCGGCAGGTAGATGAGCTTGTCCGGGTTGGCCAGGGCGATGCCCTCCAACATCTCCGGTACGAACTGCCTCGGGTCATTGATGAATTTCTTCATGACACTCCTTCGGTCTGCGTTGATGACTGTGCATTGATGACTGCTACGTCGTTGACTACTGCGTTAGTCCTCTTGTGCCGATTCCTGCTGCCCTGTTTCCTGCTGTGCCCAGGCCTGCGCGATCTGTTCGACGATCACCGCGACGCCCATCGCACCCGCGTCCACCGAGCCGCGACTGCGGTCGCCGGTGTAGGAGGCCCGTCCCCGTTTGGCGACCATGTCGCTGGTCGCCTCCGCTGCCTGGCGGGTGGCGGTGGCTGCCGATGCCAGCACGGCCGCGCCGGTCTTGCCGCTGCTCAGCGAGCTCTCGATGTCGTCCGTCATCGGCACCAGTGCGTCCAGCAATGTCTTGTCGCCGACATCGGATTTTCCGCGCATCTTGATGCCGTCGGTGGCTGCCCGCAGCATCGCCACCACCTGCTCACCGGTGAGCTCGGTGGCGGGTCCGGCGGTGACACCGGCGCGCAGGAATGCGGTTCCCCAAATGGGTCCGGAGGTCCCGCCGATGCGGGAGGTCACCGTCATGCCGACCTTCTTCAAGAAGGTCCCGGGATCAGTTCGATCGAAGTCGTCCCAGGTTTCCAGCACCTTCTCGAAACCACGGGCCAGCGAGTAGCCGAAATCCCCGTCCCCGACGACTGCATCGAGGTCGCCGAAATACTTTTCGTTGTCCACCGCCGTCTGGGCAATCGTCCGAACGACCAGTTCAACCTTTTGCTGCGTGTCCGTCATGAAGCACCTCTCTGTGCACACGTATTCGTCCGGTTATCGACGTCGATCTACCGCGGCGGCACACCGCTGGTCCGCGCTGCTGTCGCTCGCAAACAGGCCGACAGGTCCTCCAGGGTCACGTATCCGTCCGGGCGCACGCCGACCGGCGCGGCCAGCACCTCGATGGGCTGCCGGTCGGGGTCGCCCAGCTCCGAGACCACCAGCACCGCCTCCCCGAAAAGCTCCGACCTGGTGTAGCCGTTGACGGTGACGACGCAGGCGAGCCCGGCCGCGGTCGCGGCGAGCAGC
>CAXSEW010000224.1:0-6822 GCA_964236185.1 uncultured Nakamurella sp.
CGCGACCGCCACGGACTTCAGATATCCCAGTACGTCGGTGAACCACAACCGGACGAAGCGGATGTCCCGCTCTTCGAGGGTGCGCAGGACGAACTGCTGCTGACGGTCCATCAGCACACCCTATGTACGCCGTATTTCCATCGTGTTGCCCGGTGCACCCGCCCCGCGCGCTGGTCACCGATGCGACGGCGAACCGGTGGGCAACCACACCCTGACCAGCGTTCCCGTCGGCTGGCGTCGATCGATCGTCAGAGTGCCGCCGAGGTCGGCGATGCGGATCGAGCGGGAAGCGAGGCCGATGTGGCCTTCGGCGATTCGGGCGGCGGCGGCAGCGGGGTCCAGGCCGGTTCCGTCATCAGCCACGTCGAGCCCGATGCCGTCGGCGGTGGCACTGAGGGTGATCCAGACGTTCTGCGCCTGGGCGTGCTGGACCACGTTGACCAGCAGCTCCCGGGCGGTGCCGAAGAGGAGGTCCTGAGTCGGGGTGGGACCGATGTCGGCCACGATTGCGTGGACCTGCAGGCGGCTCCGTTCGCTGTGTTGGGCGATCAGTTCTCGCAGCGCCTCGCTGAGTCCGAGCTGGGCGAGCACCTGTGGGTGCAGGTTGGTCACCGCCCCGCGCAGGGCCCGGTTGGCGTTCGCGAGCAGCGTGTCGCTCTGGCTGAGCAGCCGGCACCCCGGGTGCTGCTCGGCAAGTTCCTCGAGGTTCCGCCGGACCGCGATGAGGTCCTGCATCGGGCCGTCATGAAGGTCCTCCGCGATCCGGGCCTGTTCGCGTTCAGCCACAGCCATGGTCTCCACCGCCAGCTGCCGCTGAATCTCGAGCAGGTCGAGGACGTACTGCGACCGACGCACCAAGAACACGGTCAGGACGGTGCAGGCAGATGCCAGCCACAGCAGCAGACCCGAGTAGAGCCAGACGACCAGGGGCACCGCCGGTCCGCCGTCCCGGCCGAGGCGGGGAAGCCAGCTGATCACGTACGCACCGGCGATGAGGAAGCCGACCGCGGCGGTGAGTCGAGGCCGGTACTGGAAGGCCACCGCGATCGGGTAGAGGTAGAAGACCGGCCCGATGTAGGAGGTCGTTCCGGACGATGTCGCCGCCAGGCAGACGAACGCGGCGAGGTCGACGAGGGTGGTCAGCCAGCCGGACCAGCTCGGCACCGGTCGGTGGTACATCCACCACACGACGGCCACCGACCATCCGGCGAAGATCAACCAGATCGTCAGGAACGCGGCGTGGTCTGCCTCGGACCGAGGAACCAGGAGGCCGATGACGGCGATGAGTGCGATCAGCGGGAGCCGCAGGATTGACATGATGCGTCCGGCGCCGAC
The DNA here is from genome assembly GCA_964236185.1 of uncultured Nakamurella sp. Classification (GTDB taxonomy): domain Bacteria; phylum Actinomycetota; class Actinomycetes; order Mycobacteriales; family Nakamurellaceae; genus Nakamurella. Next base: position 1,336 of record CAXSEW010000224.1, read on the forward strand.
GGAGAACTGTTCGATACCACGCCGGGCGAGCGGGCCCGCGGACTGATCTCGCGCCGGGACGACCGCCACCCCGACGGGTGGTTTCATTCCAGGACCCGTCGGCGCATCGCCTCGGCGACGGCGGCACCACGGTCGCGGACGCCAAGTTTGTCGTAGAGACGTTGGACGTGCGTCTTGACCGTCGACGGTGCCACGCACATCTGCCGTGCCATGGCTGGCACCGATGTGCCCCGAGCCAGGTGGGTCAGTACCTCCAGTTCGCGGGCTGATAGCAGCGGTGGAACGGTCTCATGCCTCGCCCGGATCTCGGCGAACACCCCGGGCGTCAGCTCGGCCGGGAGAACCTCGCGTCCGGTCGCCACGGCGCGGACCGCATTCAGGATCTCGGACCGTCCGGCCTCCTTCGACAGGTAGCCGGCGACCCCCCGCCGGATCGCGTCGAACACCATCCGCGGCTCGATGTGCGCGGAGAGAATGAGGACGCGGGTTGCCAGACCTTCGCGGCGGATGGCCGTCGCGACCGCCACGCCGTCGAGGTCCGGCATCCAGTAGTCCAGCAGGGCGACGTGCGGGCGAAGGGCGCGGATCAGTACCAGCGACTCGGGGCCTCCGGCGGCTTCACCGACCACGTCGATGCCCTCACTGCAGTGCAGCAGCCGAACCATGCCCTCGCGGACTATCGGATGGTCGTCCGCGACCACGACTTCGATCCGATCGTCCATCCTGGTCCCCCTCCCCCCATAGCAGGACACCAATTCCCCCCTATGTCCACCAGCGGGGGGACATTCACCGGCCTGCGTCGCGATCAGGATAGACCTAACCCGCTCAGCCACCGGAGGAGGAATCATGACCGCGCCGTCCGGGTCACCAGCCCCGGTGTTTGCAGCGGGCCGGCCGCGCCGGTAGGTGGCCCCTCCTCTTCCCGGCATTCTTGCTTTCTCGGCCTTTGCCTGGACGGCTCTGATTCGCCGTCCGGCATCCATTCCCTCCCCAGCGTTGAGAACGAAAGGATTATCATCATGCGATCTTTCTGGTTGGACGGCGGGCACACCCGGTGAGCCGCCTGTCGCGACGCACAGTCATCCGAACGGCCGGCGTGACAGGTCTCGGATTGGTCGGGGGCTTTGGGCTTCCAGCCGGCTCGGCCGCCGCGGCTACACCGGTCGCGAAGTCGAAGCCGGCAGCCGCTACCACTTTTGCGCTGCACGGTTCCGCACTCCGCAGCTCCACCCCTAGAAAAACCCGGTCCGTCGGTGATTCCTACCTGATCACCGGAGCACTGAGCAGCCGACCGGAAAGTGCACCTGAAGGTCAGTTGTTCGCTACCGCAACCGTTGTCACGCGAACACATCTGTCGAACTCCTCGGTGACGACGCTGCAGTCCCACACGTTCGTCCTGCCGTCGGGAACGTTGACCGGCACCGGCGTGCTGACCTCGGCGGGCGTCGGGGACTTCCCCGTCACCGGCGGGACCGGCGCCTACCACGGCGCCCAAGGCTCGTACTCGGTCCGACAGGACACCGATTCCCTCAATGGCGGAAGCGCCACCTACTCGTTCTCCCTCCTCCCAAGAAAGGTGGCCACTGATGGCCAATAACTCCTTCATGGTCTTCACGCCCTACAACGGGTCTGGCTTCGGCACACCGTTGAAGACCGAATCCACGTCGAACTTCGGATTGAGGGACCTGGCCACCGGTGCGCCGATCGCCGACAACACACTGCTCCCGCTGGCGACTTACAGCGTTGATCTGGACCAAACCCTGTCCATCGGCAGTGCCGGCTCCACAGCAAGCGCCGGCAAGGTTCAGTTCAATCCGCTGTCCATCCATAAGGACGTCGACGTCCTGACGCCCACGTTCTTCCAGATGTGCGCCGCCGGCATACCGTTCGCCAAACTGGACCTGCTGACTTTCAGGCCGGCCAGCGCCAGTTCCGGTTCGTTTCAGTTCCTGCAGTACACCTTCAAGCTGGTGGCGATCGCCACGCTCGCGTACAGCCCATCCGATACCCGCCCGCAGGAAGTGGTGAGCTTCGGATACGGAGACATGCAGATCCGCTACCAGCAGCAAGGCGTGAACGGTGGTCCGGTCGGTCCCTTGCTCAAGGCCGGATGGAACCTCATCACGAATACGGCTGACACGGGACCGCAACCTGTCTGACCGCGGACCGATGCAACGACTGCAGTAGCCACGATCCTCGCAACGCTCTCAGTCCCAGGGAGTTGCGGGGATCACGCTTTCCACAGTGCCGACCGAGCCACCGGTGCCCGCTTCCACTATCCGCCCAGGTGCTGCTCGGGTCTGGAACGACCCCGGCGGCCGACCGGCCTGCCGTACGGTGGCCCGATGCCCTCGCCGCTGCCGCCGGTCGTCGCCGACCCGCACGCCCGGGCCACCGTCGCGTCCGCCGACCGGGTCGACTTCTTCCTCGCCGACGTCCCGGATGTGACCGGCGTCCGGCTGGAGTTGGACTTCTCCGTCGGGCCTACCGATCCGGACTTCCAACGCCGCGACGACGGCTGGTTCCTGCAGCTGCCGCGACCCGCCGTCGACCGGCTCGAGTACCAGTTCACCGTCCGCCGGAGGCAGGGCGGCACCGGCCGGGTGGAGACCAGTTGGGTGCCGGACCCGGGCAATCCGGCGCGGGTGCCCAACCCGTTCGGGGACAAGTCGGAAATCCTGTTCCCGGGTTACCGGCCGCCGGCCTGGCTCGGCACCCCGGACACCGGCACGCTCCGCCAGCTCTCCGGGCCCCGCGGCGACCTCGACGAGGCGGTGCCGACCACGGTGTGGTCCCCCGCCGGACTGGCCGAGGACACCGCGGCAGCCCTGCTGCTGGTGCACGACGGCTCGGACATGGCCGCGCGCGGCAGCCTGCTGCAGTGGGCCACCAGTGTTGTTGCCGGCGGCGCCCGGCCGTTCCGGATCGCTTTGCTCGATCCCGTGGCCGGCCGACGTGACCAGTGGTACGCAGCGGACGACCGCTACGCCGACCACCTGGCCACCGTGGTGTTGCCGCAGGTCCGGCAGCAGGTGCCGGTGCTGGCCACCGTCGGGCTCGGGGCCAGCCTCGGTGCGCTGTCGATGCTCTTCCTGCAGCGCCGGCGTCCCGGTCTGCTGGATGCTCTGGTGCTGCAGTCCGGGTCCTACTTCACTGCTGCGCTGGATGGGCAGGAGAGCGGTTACGACCGTTTCCGGCACATCTGTGCGGCCGTCCGCTCCCTGCGTGCCGGACCGGCGGCGCGGCCCGTGCCGGTACTGATCACCTGCGGCGTCGTCGAGGAGAACCGCGCCAACAACGAGCAGATGGCGACCACGCTGCAGGGCCTGGGCTACCGGGTGGAGATGCACCTGGTGCCCGATGCGCACACCATGATCGGATGGCGCGACGCCTGGTCGCCGGGGCTGGAACAGCTGCTGGACGCGGTCGCCCGCGACGCCGGACGGGAACGCTGATGGTCAGAACCGAATACCACCGGCTGGACGCCCCGTCCCTCGGCGGGTCCGGCGAGGTGGCCGTGCACGGACACTGGGGCCGCCCGGTGCTCTGGTTCCCGGCCGAGGCCGGCCAGGCATGGGAGTTCGAGGCACAGGGCATGCTGGACGCTCGGTCCAGCCATCGATGCAGGCCGGATCAAGGTCTTCTGCGTACCGGCGTACGACTCGTCGTCGTGGTCGAACCGCGATCTGTCGCAGGGTGACCGGGCGCGGGCGCATCAGCGGTTCGAGGACTGGATCATCTGGCAGGTGGTGCCGTTCATCCAGGATTCCTGCGGTGGCAGGGGCGACGTGGTGGCCGCCGGCCCTTCGATGGGCGCGTTCCACGCGGTGCTGTTCGCGCTCCGGCATGCTCACGTCTTCGGCCGGGCGGTTGCCTTCTCCGGCGCGTACGAGCCGTGGGACTGGCACGCCTGGGGTGATTCGGACCAGAACACCTACCTGACCGACCCGATGCAGTTCCTGCCCAGGACCTACGGCGACCACCTCGAGCACCTGCGGTCCCGGCTGCATCTGACCCTGGTGGTGGGCAGCGGGAGGTGGGAGGACAGCACCGGCGCGCACGCCTCCACGCTGGCGCTGGCCGGCCTGCTGGCGGACAAGCAGATCCCGCACGAACTGCACGTGTGGGGGCCGGAATGGCCGCACGACTGGCCGAGCTGGAAGGCGCAGGCCGGCGTCTACCTCCCCCAGCTGGGCTGACAGAATCCCACGATGCGCGATGCCACCCACCATCTGATCGGCCTGCTGCTGGGCACCGAGGACGACTGGCCGCAGGCTTTCGAGACGCTCACCCGCCGGCTCGGCCCGGTCCGCCACCACGGCCGCGAGCACACCGTCAGCACCGAGCGGCTCACCATCGAGCCGTTCGACCTGCGTGCACCGGTGCGGCACGACGTCGTCATCGACCGGCTGGCCTGGTGGTACTTCCACCCGCGCGAGTGGCTCAAAAAGGCCGCGTTGGTCAACGACACCTACCTGCTGAACAATCCGTTCACCTTCCAGGCCATGGAGAAGCATTCGGCCTACTGCGCGATGATCCGGCTGGGCTTCGACATCCCGAACACCACGCTGGTGCCGTACAAGAACCCGCTCGAGCACGAGAAGTGGGCCTACACCGCCAGCACGTACAACCTGCCGTTCGAGTTGGAGAAGGTGGCCGCCGAGGTCGGCTACCCGATGTACATGAAGCCGTTCGACGGCGGTGCGTGGCGGGGCGTGTCCCGGGTCGACGACGTGGAGGCACTGCGGGCCGCCTACGACCAGTCCGGGCAGATGCTGATGCACCTGCAGGCCGCGGTGTCGCCGTTCGACGCGTTCGCCCGGTCGCTGACCATCGGCCCGGAAACCAAGATCATGAAGTTCCGGCCGGAGCTGCCGATGCACGACCGCTACGAGGTGAACCACTCGTTCCTGCCGCCGGAAGCGGGCATGGAGATCCTCACGCTGTCGCGGACGATCAACGCCTTCTTCCGCTGGGAGTTCAACTCGTGCGAGGCGCTGGTGACCGGCACCCGGGTGCAGCCGATCGACTACGCCAACGCCTGCCCGGACATCGCGATCACCTCGCTGCACTACTACTTCCCCTGGGCCATCACCCAGCTCATCTCGTGGTCGGTGTTCTGCGCGGTCACCCGCCGCCGGCCGCGGGTGGACACCACCTCGCGCGAGTGGTTCGACGTCGCCGACGACCCCGACCTGTCGTGGAACGACAAGCTCGGCCGGTACGGGCTGCTCGCCGACCAGTACTTCCAGGCCGACGAATACCGCGAGTTCTGCTCGACGTCGCTGGCCTCGCTGCCGGCCATGGTGCAGGAGTGGGTGGACTCGCCGGCGTTCGATGCGCTGCTGGTGGAGACGGTGCGCACCACCTACCCGCCGGCCGAGCACGAGCGGTTCCTGGCCCACTTCCGCGGGCTGATGTCACTGTGGGTCGGCGATCAGGCGTAGCCGGAGTGCCGCCGGTCAGCGGCAGCGGATCCCGTCGGCG
>CAXSEW010000225.1:0-6815 GCA_964236185.1 uncultured Nakamurella sp.
TTGCACAGCCCACTCGATGAAGCTTCGTCCGGGAGCCAGATCCATCACGTAGTACTTGTTGATCCACGGTGGACTGCACAGCAACGGCGCCGCGTGTACCGTGGGAGTCTGCGGCTCGTACTGCAGCAACTCCATCAATTCGTTGCGAAAGACGACTTTCGCGGGCGTGCAGGCGAGGTTGCCGCCGACAGTGAACCCGCTGGCGTCGACCTGACGAGGTTTACCGCCGTTGTGCAGCAGATCATCGACGAACGCTCGGGCGCCTTTGAGCAGACTCGATCCGCCGGTCTCGAAGGCGTGGTGCAGCGCCGCGGGATTGGTGGCCAGGAAGTTGGTGGGAGCCGCCGCATCGATCATCAGATTCAGCGTCATCTCCGCCTTTCGGGCAACGTCCGGCTCGACCTGCGCCGACTCCACCATCTCCCGCCAGTACTGCGCGGTGGCCAGGTAGGCCAGTCGCACCGAGTAGAACGCCGGGTTGTTCGTCCACGCGGAATCAACGAATCGGCGGTCTCTGGGGTCCATTTCAACCGGCGGACGCGCGTCCAGGCCCAGCCACGCCCTGGTTGCCGCAAGGGGAGTCATGGCCAATCGGGTGCCGAGGCGCAACGCTGCCAGCGCGGGGGCAATCGGTGTCGAGAACGCGGAACGCATGGCCGTCGTCAGGGCGTCGCCGAGCCCCGCCGCGTCCATGTCCTCGAACATGCCGGACTCCGGGCCGAGCACCCCGGCTGCGCGCTCGGCGATGTCTCGGTGCTCGGGCATCTCAGTGACCATGTCTCCATTCTCACCTATTCCGGGTTCGGGTGCTGACCCCGCCGTCGCCAGAACAGTATTCTCCCCCGGGCGCGGGCTTGGTGGTCCCCGCCCGTTACGCGGATTGCCGGTGCAGCGCCACCGACAATCCGTGCCGGAAACCGGGGCAGAAAATTCGACCGTGAGTCGGGCAGTTGCCCTCGGCCTTCAGCTCTTGAGCTGTTTGCTCATCGCCGAAAAGAAGATTTCCGACGTTTCCCGGACGAAGTTGGCGTGGGTGGTGGCCAACGTGGCCGCCCAGTCGACGCCCGACTTCTTCGCCGCCTGCTCTTCGAGGTCGAGCATGTTCTTCAGGACCTTTTCGTAGTTCTCGAGCCATTCGAGCCCGTTTTTCTTCGCCTGGGCGGCGACTTGATCACCGAGCTCCTTGACCCGTTGGGCTGCAGCGTCCAGATTTGCAGTCATATCCGGCATGCTCATGTGCAGTTCCCTTCTACTGGAGGTTGCGCGGCTCGGGCGAGCTGCGCACAGCTGGAAGCCTACTGCGGCTGCGGCCGCCGCCCAGGGCACGGGCCCGGAACGGCGGCTGGCAGGGCGACCATTCTCATCGCCCGGTTCGTGTCCTACTCGGGTCGACGGTGCCATCGCTTGTGCCGACCAACCCCGGACCGACGCGGAAAGGCGGGGTGTTCCAGCCTTGTCGGCGAGGTCGCGGTTTGGCGTCCGGCGCTCGACCGCTTCTGCGTGTCGACTGACCGGTGTTCCGGCGGTCCGGCGCGTTTGAGGGCCCGACGGCATTTTCGCGCTTCACCTGTTCGAGGAGTTGCTCATCAAACCGGCCATGGTTGCCGCGACGTGCCGGGCCCCGCGGATGCTCAACAGCACCGAGTAGTGGTTGGTGCCGACAACTTCGCTCCAGTCCAATCTCGGATGGGCGGCGGCGAAACGGTCCAGGGTTTCGGTGGGGTAAAGGCCGGGCGGCTCGGCCTGCAATCCAAGTGGTGCCCGTAGAAACGTCACTCGACTTGACGCCCGCGTGTCCATCGTGTTCCAAGCGGTCTGCACGATTCCGTCGTTTCCCTGATCAGCGAAATCCTGCCCGACGGCGTCCAGACATGCAGCGCTTCGCCACAGCCCGTCGGTTCTCGGCTCGTCGTCGTCGCTGGGTACGAGGTCGTAGTCGACGTACTTCTCCAGGCTGGGTGACCAGGCGCCGACGAAGGCCGGATGGCCGCGCCACCACCGCCGGTACGCCTCGTGGTCGGGGAAACGCATCGCCAGCCTGGTGGCGGTCGGACCCAGAAGTCGCAGCACAGCCACTTCCAACGGCTCGTCGGCAGGTAGCGGCAGCGGTACCCCGCCGTCCACCAACAGCAGCATCCCGAAACGGTCCGGAGATGAATGTGCGGCCACCACCGCGACGAAACCGCCCATCGAATGCCCCGCGGTGAGATCCGGGCGGCCGAGTTGGTCGACCACAGCTGCCAGGTCGTCAGCGTGCACCCGCATTCCCCATGGACCTGGCAGCGCCGCACTCCTGCCCCGTCCACGCAGATCCGGGGCGATCACGCGGGTGCCTGGATCGTCGACCATTTCCTGGGCGAGCATCGCCCACACCAGGTGCGACGACGTGATGCCGTGCACGGCGAGCACCGTCCGCTCCGCGACAGCGTGTGGCGCGAGACCTGCCGACTCCCACATGCCGACCCTGAGACGGCCGCCGCGCACGTCGACGTCGACAGTCCGGTAGGTCACCGGGCACTCCAACCGCCGTCGAGGGGATAACTACCTCCATTGGCCATCCCGGCGGCCGGGCCGGCGAGGAACACCGCCAAGCTTGCGACTTCGGCGGGCTGCACCATGCGCTTGACGGCCGTCTCGGCCAGGAACACTTCCTCCATGACCGCCTCGGGAGCAATCCCCCGGATGCGCGCCTGCTCGCCGACCTGGCCGGCCACCAACGCGGTCTGCACATATCCCGGGCAGATGCAGTTGCTGGTGACGCCGCGGCCGCCACCTTCCAGGGCGACCGTTTTCGACAGCCCTTCAAGCCCGTGCTTGGCGGCCACGTAGGCAGACTTGAATGGCGAGGCGACCAGGCCGTGTACCGAGGAGATGTTGATGATTCGCCCCCAGCCGCGGCTGTACATCTGCGGCAAGGCGCTTCGAATGAGTAGGAACGGCGCTTCGAGCATCAACGCAAGGATGAAGCGGAACTTCTCCGGCGGGAATTCTTCCACGGGACCGACATGTTGCACCCCGGCGTTGTTGACCAGCACATCGCAGTCCAGCCGCAGCTCAGCGAGCGCGGCGGTGTCGGAGAGATCGACCGTCCACGGACGCCCCCCGATCTCCTGCGCGACGCGGTGCGCCGCTTCGGCGTTGATGTCGGCGACGGTCACCTGGTCGCCGGTGGCCGCGAACGCGCGGGCAATTGCCTCGCCGATACCGCCGCCGGCGCCGGTGACCACGACTCGGCGCTGACCCGGAAGTCCCGGCTGGGAGCCGGAAGGACCGGCAGGGTCGTCGGTCATGTTCATGTCCTCTCAGAATGGATGGCCAAACCCTACGTCGGCCCTCCGAAGCACACGTTACGAAGCAACGCGGACAGGCGGTGATGCACACCTGCTGCACCAGGCGAACAGGTCTTCAAAGACCTGGCCGAGCGAGCGGAACACGCCAGGCAGCGATACGGTCTGGCAAGCGCTCGCCGATGTGCAATGACAGCGGTGGCCAGACGCAGTGTCGACCAGTCAGGAGACGTTGATGTCCATTGTTGAGCCAGACCCAGTCGTGACCGAGGCTCCGACGATGCCGGTGGGCCGGAAACTGGCCGGGCGGGTCGCGTTGGTCACCGGCGGTACCCGCGGAATCGGGGCAGCGATCGCGTCGAGCCTCGCCTCCGAGGGCGCCACCATCGCCGCCGGGTACAGCTCCAACGCGAGCGCCGCCCTGGCATTCGCCGACAACTTCTCCGAGCGATTCGGTGTACCGGCTACGGTATTCCAGGGCAATGTCGCCTCCCCCGAGGACTGCCGACGGGTGATCGACGAGGTCCTGGACCAGCATGGCCGGCTTGACATCCTGATCAACAACGCCGGCATCACCATCGACAAGACAATTCTCAAACTGCAGGACGACGACTGGTTCAAAGTTCTGGCAGTGAACTTGTCCGGGGCGTTCTTCCTGTCCCAGCACGCGCTGCGGCACATGCTGGAACGCGGCAGCGGCCGCATCATCAACGTTTCGTCCATCATCGGCGAGATGGGCAACGTCGGGCAGACGAACTACTCCGCGTCGAAGTCCGGACTGTTCGGTATGACAAAATCGCTGGCCCGGGAAGCGGCGTTCCACCTGGAGCGCGCCGGGAAACTCGATGTCGATCCGGGTCTCACGGTCAACACGGTCACCCCCGGGTACACCGAAACCGAGATGGTAGCGGCAGTACCGGAAAAGGTTCTGGACAAGATCCGTGCACAAATTCCGATGAGGCGGCTCGGACGGCCAGAAGAGATCGCCCGGGTCGTCCATTTCCTCGCTGCCGATCAGTCCTCCTACATCACCGGCCAGGTGTGGGCCGTCAACGGCGGGATGGACATGTGACGGCTGGTCGCCCAACCCGCTGCAACTGCCGGTTGGAGCCTCGACGACCGCTGCGGTGCGCGTCGATGAATGCTTGCACTACAACGTCATAGGTGCGGCTGGAACGTTGTGGGTGCTGCTGGACTCAGGCGGGTCGTGGGTGTTCGAAGAAGAACCGGACCATCTCCCGCGACGCAGAAGGGCCCTGAGGGTCGGTGTAGCTACCCGCGCGGTTGCCCCCGGACCAGGCGTGCCTGCCACCGCCGATCAGCCATGACTCAGCAATGACGCCTCCGCTCGACTCCGTGTAAACGGTACGGATGTGCTCCCTGCCGCCGCCACCGACTCCTGGAACGATGGCAGCCTCGACCGCCGAGTGCGCTGAATCGGTACGGGCGGCGATCAGCTGATCGGCATTGACCGGCGTCACCGTGGTGTCGCGGTCACCGTGGAAGACGATGAGCGGCACGGTACCGCCGCGGGTCGGTGGCCCACCGTCCTGCATTGCGGTCAGCGCAGAACTGAGATCGTGGGCAGCCCGATAGGCGAGCCCGGAGTGGACACCGACGGCGGCGTAGAGCGTCGGGTGAGTGGCGGCCATGATGGCGGCCATCGCGCCACCTGCGCTCATACCCGCGACGTACACGCGCGTCGGGTCCACCGAGAACTCGGCCATCACCTCGCGAGTGATACCGGCAATGATCCCCGGTTCACCGGTCTCGGCCCGCTGGTGCGCCGGTAGGAACCAGTTCCAGTACCTGCCCGGATTGGCCCGACGGGACTGCTGGGGGTAGGCGACAAGGAAAGTATGCCGTTCAGCCACGTCATTCATCGCTGTTCCGGCAGCGAAATCCGCAGCGTCCTGCCCGCCGCCGTGCAGCATGACCACCAGTGGCACCGCCTCGACCTGGTATCCGGAAGGGACGAACAGGTCGTATCTGCGGACACCGGCGGCTTGACTGAACTTGCGGTGCAGGACAGGTCGCACAGGCTCCATCGGTGCGGATTTCCGATCCGGCGTTGCGGTCATCGGCATGTCAGGATGAATCACAATGCCATTCCACCATTGACGTCCAAGAGGTGCCCAGTGACGAAACCAGCGTCGTCGGAGCAGAGGTAGGCGACCGCCCCGGCGATGTCGGCGGGCTGGCCCGCCCGGCGAAGCGGGTTCGAAGTCATCACAGCTTCCCTGGCGGCCGCAGGCATTGCGGCGGTCATCGGTGTCTCGATGAATCCGGGGCGGATCCCATTGACGGTCGTGCCGAAACGGGCCAATTCCAAGGAGCCGGACCGAACGAGGCCGGTAACACCGGCTTTCGCGGCGATGTAGTTCATCTGACCGAGATTGCCGATCTTGGCCACCACCGACGAGATGAGTACCACACGTCCCGGACCGTCGATACGCAACCAGGGGGCGCAGGCTCGAAGTCCGGCAAACACCCCCGTCAGGTTGACCGAGATCACCTGGTCCCAGTCGTCGTCGGAGAGCTTGTGAAACATGCCGTCGCGAGTGATGCCGGCGTTGCCGATGTAGGTGTCAAGCCCGCCCATCGCGGCGGCCGTGGCCGCGATGACCTCCTGAACCTGCCCGCGGTCTGTCACGTCGCAACCGAACCCATACACCTGCGCGCCGGTCTCGTCGGCGATCTGCGCGGCCGTTTCCTTCGCGCCGATCTCGTTGATGTCCAGCAGGGAGACCGCCAACCCTTCGCCGGCCAGCCGTCGGGCCACTGCCGCGCCGATTCCCTGCGCGCCGCCGGTGACCACAGCCCTGGACACGCTGTACTGCACACTCATGGAGATTCTCGCAATCGGTGTCGTGGAACTGACCATCGAGGTCAAGGACGTGCAGTTGAGCCGCGACGTTCCCGGCTCTTGGACTGGCGGCGATCGGTGGTGACCTCCCGGAATGCGCGGTAGGACTCTTGCAACGCCTTCCGCTGCTGGGGAGTCAGGTCCGGGTCGGCGGCAATGGCCTCCAACACGGCCGATACCTCATGCTCGCGCTCGTCCGAAGCGGGCGGACGAAGTGCATCGGCGGATAGCTGGAGCGAATCCGCCAGAGATCGCAGGACCTGCTCGGAGGGGTCCCGCAGGCCCCGCTCGATCTGCGAGAGGTAGGGATTGGAGATTCCTGCCATGGCAGCCAACTGACGCATCGGCAATTCCGCCAGCTCCCGTTGCCTGCGAATGACTGCGCCAAGAGACATTGGATCGGGCCACGACGCGTTCATCGGTTCACTGTCCCAGAAACGGTATCGGTGTTCACGTGGGCCGCTGTTTGCGGCGCGGATTTGGCGACACCCCCATGGCCGGCGAAGGAGCCGGCGGCGTGAGTCAGCGCCCCGGAGCCCCCACCGGGATATCGGAGGCGGTCACGAGCCCGACGCCGGTGCCGCCCAGTTCGGTAGGCACCGGCGTGGTGGAAAGCATGGGTCCTACTTGCTGTTGCTGTCGTCCTCGACGAGACGTTCGAT